>CAKUHJ010000037.1 GCA_934655935.1 uncultured Oscillospiraceae bacterium
CAAGTCCCGGACGCGGCGCGCACGCGCCCGCCCTTCGCGCGGCCGACGTGGTCTACGAATGCCGCAGCGCGCTCGCCGCGCTCTTTGCCGCGCAGCCGGAGCAGGTCGTCTTCACCATGAACGCGACGCATGCGCTGAACCTTGCCATCAAGACGCTGGCCAGGCCCGGGGACGAGGTCGTCGTCTCCGGCTTTGAGCACAATTCTGTCCGGCGGCCGCTGCACGCCCTGGGCGCGCGCGTGGTCATCGCGGGAAGAAAGCTCTTTGACCCCGGAGATACGCTGCGCGCGTTCTCCTCCGCCATCACGGCGCGGACCCGGCTTGTGGTCTGCACGCATGTGTCAAACGTGTTCGGCTATATCCTTCCCGTAGAGGAAATCGCCGCCCTGTGCCGCGCGCGCGGCGTGCCGTTTGTTCTGGACGCGTCGCAGTCGGCAGGCATTCTTCCTGTGCGCCTGCGGGAGCTTCAGGCAGATTTTATCGCCATGCCGGGCCACAAGGGGCTCTACGGGCCGCAGGGCACAGGCGTTCTTCTTTGCGCGCGCACGCCGGAACCCCTGCTTGAGGGCGGCTCCGGCAGCGCCTCCAGAGAAGCCGGAATGCCCCGCGCGCTTCCGGACCGCGCGGAGGCCGGAACCCAGAACGCCGCCGGGATCGCAGGGCTTCTTGCCGGCGTGCGCTTTGTACAGCGCAGAACGCCGCAGGCCATCTTCCTGCATGAATGCGCGCTCCGCGCCGCGGCCTGCCGGGCGCTCGGTGCGCTGGCGGAGGTGCGCGTCTTCTGCGGGCCGCACCAGGCCGGGACTCTGAGCTTTCTTCCCCGGAGCGTTCCCTGCGAGCAGCTTGCAGCGCGGCTCTCGGAGGCCGGAATCTGCCTCAGAGCCGGGCTACACTGCGCGCCGCTTGCCCACGAAAGCGCCGGAACGCTGGAAAGCGGAACGCTCCGGCTGAGCTTTTCCGCCTTCAACACGCACGCGGAGGTCCGCGCCTTTGCCGCGCGCCTGAAAAAAATGCTTTGAGTCATTCTTTTTCCAAGCCGGGACTTGCGCGCAGCCGCTTTTTGGAGTATAATTCTAAAGAATATAATCGCAAAGCTGCGGGTGTCCGCTGCTTTCGGACTGATAGATGTTGGGAGAGGCATTTATGACGACGATTCGTAATTTCCTCCAGAATCTGCTGATTTCCATCCCAAATATCGGGGTTTCGGATATTTTGGACATTCTGGTCGTCACACTCTTATTTTATACCGTCCTTCGCCTGATCCGCTCCACAAGCACCGCGCGCGTGGCAAAGGCCATCCTTCTGCTGCTGGCTGCGACGCTTCTGACGGATCTTGCCAAGATGTACGTGCTCAACTGGCTTTTAAGCCGCGTGCTGGAGCTCGGCTTCCTGGCGCTCGTCATCATCTTCCAGCCGGAGCTTCGCCGTGCGCTTGAAAAGGTCGGAGGAAACCTTCTTCTTCGGCTGAACGATCCCTCCGCAAACCTCCCGGCTGAGGAGCAGGCCATCTCCGCGACAGTCGCCGCCTGCGAGGTCATGGCAAGAGAGCGCGTCGGCGCGCTGATCGTCTTCGCGCGCGCCATGCCGCTCGACGAATATATCAAGGGCGGGACCACGGTCGACGCGAAGGTTTCCGAGCAGCTGCTGCGAAACCTTTTCTTCAAGAACTCTCCCCTGCATGACGGCGCGGTCATCATCCGCCAGGGCCGCGTTGCGGCGGCGGGCTGCCTGCTGCCGAACACGCAGAACGAGCATCTTCCCTCCGAGCTCGGCACGCGCCACCGCGCCGGCATCGGCATGAGCGAGGCGACCGACGCGGTGGTCGTGATCATATCCGAGGAAACCGGCACCATCTCCGTTGCAAACGGCGGCATGCTCAAGCGGCACCTTGCGCCGCAGACGCTGGAAAAGCTCCTCAGAAGCGAGCTTCTCCCCTCCGAGGACGCCGGAAGCCGCTCCTTCATCGGCAGAATCCGCAAATGGCTGGATAAGAGGCAGAAGCAATATGAAAAGTAAGCTGTTTACCCTGTTGATCTCCTTTTTGGCCGCGCTGGCGCTGTGGGTCTATGTCGTCACGGTCGTCAACCCCGAGGGAGACACCATCATTTCCGACATTCCGGTCACCTTTTCCGGCGCGGAGGTTCTGCGGGAGGATCACGGCCTTGTAATCACGGGCGACCACCAGGAATTTGTCAGCGTCCATTATTACGGCAAGAACGCCGATATGAAAAAGCTCGAGCAGAACAAGAATGAAATCCGCGCCGTTGTGGATGTGTCGAACGTCCGCAGCACAAAGGAATACAGCCTGAGCTACGAGCTGACCTACCCCTCCGCGGTGCCGGCCTCCGCCGTCACGCGGGTGGAAAAAATGCCCGCGAGCATCACCATCCAGGTTGAGCGCGAGATCCGCAAGACGGTCGAGGTTGTATGCGACTTCTCCGGCGTGGAAATTGCCGACGGCTATATGCTTGACAGCACGGATCTGGACTATGACAGCATCACCGTGGAGGGCCCTGCCTCCATTGTAAATACCGTTCAGCAGGCCCAGATTGTATTAAGCCGCACAAATGTGGACAAAACCATCACAGAATCCGCCAACTATACCCTTGTGGACGCCAACGGAGACCCGGTCGATACGGACGATCTGCGCATGAGCGTGGACACCGTCGAGGTCAGCATCAACGTTGTGCAGTACCGCGAGATTCCGCTTGAAATCAGCTATATTGCCGGCGGCGGCGCGACCGCGGACGACGTCCGGGCGGATATTTCCCCGAAGTCCATCACGCTTGCCGGCGACGCCACCGTCCTGGAGGGGCTCAACGGCATCCAGCTGGACCCGATCGACCTCTCCCGCTGCACCAGCAACAAGGAAAGCATCGCCCTGACCATTCCGATTCCCGCAAACGCGAAGAATATTTCCGGCGAGGAGGAGGCCATCGTCACCATCGAAATCCTCGGCAAGTCCATCAAGAACGTCCGGACCACCAACATCAACTTTACCGGCCAGACCGAGGGCTTCAAGCCGGAAAGCATGACGCAGCAGCTTTCGGTGACCGTGCGGGCCGATGAAAAGGATATCGCCAACATCACCTCCAACAACGTCCGCGTCGTGGTCGATCTTTCCGGCCGTACGGAGGCTGGGCGCTACCAGCTGCCGGCGACGGTCTACATCGACGGCTTCCCGACTGCGGGCGTCATCGGAGAGTACACCGTCGGCGTCGCGCTCTCCAAGGTGGACGACGAAACAGAATAGGCCCACAGGCGGCTTTTTACGGAGGAATGAATTTTGATCAAAAGCATGACCGGCTACGGCCGCGCAGAAAAAACATGCGCCGGGCGGCAGATTTCCGCGGAAATCCGCTCGGTCAACAACCGCTATCTTGACCTGAGCGTCAAGCTGCCGCGCGTATACGGCTTTGCGGAGGAGCCCGTGAAGGCGGAGCTGAAAAAGCTGCTTGCCCGCGGAAAGGTCGACGTCTTTATCGGCGTCCAGGCCGGTGCGGAAACCGAGGTGAAGGTCTCCCTCAACCGCCCGGTTCTGGAGGGCTATCTTGCCGCCATGCGCACAATCGCCGCAGATTATCACGTGCGGGAGGACGTCTCTGTCACCGCGCTCTCCCGCCTGCCGGACGTTTTCATTCTGGAAAAGCCCGAGGAGGACGAGGCGCAGATCACCGAGGATATTCTTTCGGTCGTGCGCGAGGCCGCCGCGGCCTATGAGCAGATGCGCTGCACGGAGGGAGCCGCGATGGAGCGCGACCTGCGCGCGCGCAGCCAGACCATCCTTTCCCTGGTTTCCAAGGTGGAGCAGCGCTCTCCGGTTACCCTCGGCGAATACCGCGCGCGGCTGAGCCAGAAAATGCAGGAGGTCCTGCAGTCGACCAGCATCGACGAGGGCAGAATTCTGCAGGAGGCCGCTATCTACGCGGACAAAATTGCCGTGGACGAGGAAACCGTCCGCCTCAGAAGCCACCTTGCCCAGCTGGATGCGATGCTGACCGGCGGCGGGGCCATCGGCAGAAAGCTTGATTTTCTTCTGCAGGAGCTCAACCGCGAGGCCAACACCATCGGCTCGAAGGGCAACGATCTGGAGCAGGCCCGCACCGTCGTCGAAATCAAGGCCGAGCTTGAGAAAATCCGCGAGCAGACCCAGAACATCGAATAGTGCAGCCGCGCCTGACAGAAAAGAAAAGAAAAGAAAAGAAAAGATAAGAAAAGATAAGATAAAGAAAAGAAAAAGAAAACCGAATTGGAGGACCGTATGAAGCTGATTTCCATAGGCTTCGGAAGCTCGGTTTCCGCGGAACGGATTCTTGCCGTTCTGGCGCCGGACTCCGCGCCGATCAAGCGCGTCATACAGGAAGCCAGGGAGCGCGCCATGTTGATTGACGCTTCCTTCGGCCGGAAAACAAAGGCTGTCATTCTGATGGACACCGACCATGTGATTCTCTGCGCGCTGACCCCCGAGGCGCTTGCCGCCAGAATAGAAGGCAGGCCCGCCCCGCAGACGGAGGATGAGACATGAAGGGAAAGCTCTACATCATTTCAGGCCCCTCCGGCGTGGGAAAAAACACGCTGCTCAACCGTGTGGTCGCCCACCGGGAAAACCTGCAGTATTCCGTCTCGGCCACCTCGCGCGCCATCCGACCCGGAGAAGTGGACGGAAAAAGCTATTACTTTGTGACACGGGAGCATTTTGAAAGCCTGATCCGCGACGGCGAGCTTCTGGAATACGCCGAATACGTCGGCAATTATTACGGAACGCCGCTTGCGCCCATCCGGACGCTTCTGGAAAAGGGCGTCGACGTGACGACCGACCTGGACGTCGTCGGCGCGCTCAAGGTCAAGCAGCGCCTGCCGGACGCCGTGCTGGTCTTTGTCGCCGCGCCGAGCTTTGAGGCGCTGAAAAAGCGGCTGACCGGCCGGGGCGACGTTTCCCCGCAGGCCATAGAAAAGCGCCTTGCGCGCGCCCGGTTTGAATACAGCCAGGCAAGACACTATGATTACATCATCGTCAATGATGACGTCGAACGCGCCGAGCAGGAGCTTCTGGCCATCATGACGGCAGAACAATGTAAAACCAACCACCGCATTCAATTCATCGAGGAGGAAAACCTATGCTCTATCCCGCAATGTCCGAACTGCTGAAGCATGTCGAAAGCCGCTATCTGCTGGTGAACGTCGTCGCGCACCGCGCGCGTCAGATTTCCCTGGAGGCGGATATGACCCATGAGCCGCTGACCGACAAGCCCGTCACGCTTGCCATTCAGGAGGTTGCCGACGGAAAGCTCAGCGCAAAGCTCAAGAGCCAGTATATGGCCTGAAAACAAGCAGGAGAAATGCCGTGATCGCACGAATTGCCGTATCCTGCGCAGTCTACGCCATGGACAAGCCGTATTCCTATCGCATTCCGGAGGGCATGCGCATCCAGCAGGGCATGCGCGTACGCGTGCCCTTCGGCGCGGGAAACCGGCGGACGGAGGGAATGGTGCTCAGCGTGGAACCCGGCTCAGAGGAGCGTCTGAAGCCGATTGAAGCCGCGCTGGACGAAGCTCCGGTCCTATCGGCGGCACAGCTGCGCCTGGCCCAATTCCTGCGTGAGCGGTATTTTTGCACCTGCTACGACGCGCTGCGGGCCATTCTCCCCTCGGGTCTCTGGTTCCGGAAGACGGAGCTTCTGACGCTCACCCAGCCGGGCGAGCCGCCCGAGGCGGTTTTAAAAAAGCCGGACGCATGCAGGCTTTTCCGGCTCCTGCAGGAGCTTGGCGGAAGCGCGCCGGTGGAGCTTCTGTGCGCGCAGTTTCCGGACGAGGACAGCTTCTTGTCCGCAGCGGCCTGCCTGCAGCGCAGAAAGCTTCTGAAAAGCGACCTGGAGCTTCAGAAAAAGAACGCCGAAAAATATCAGAAGGCCGCCTGCCTTGCCATCCCCTCTGAGGAAGCTGCGGAAATCATCCGCGCGCGCAGGCGCGCCGCGCCGCAGCAGGCCGCGGTCCTTTCGCTGCTGCTTTCCGGGCAGAGCGTTTCCTGCCGGGAGCTGCAGCTGCTGACCGGCGCCTGCGCCGCGACCATCGGCCGCCTTGAAAAGCTGGGGCTGATCTGCTTTACCTGGCAGCAGGTCTATCGCCGCCCCGCGCAGGGCTGCGCGCCCGAGCTGCAGCCGCCCCCGGTTCTGAACGAGGAGCAGCAGGCCTGCTTTGAAGGGCTTCTTGCCCAGATGAGCCGGGAAAAGCCCGGCGCGGCGCTTCTCTACGGCGTAACCGGGAGCGGAAAAACCGCCGTCTACCTGCAGCTGATTGCAAAGACTCTGGAAAACGGAAAATCCGCCGTTCTTCTCGTGCCGGAAATCGCGCTGACGCCGCAGCTGCTTACCCGGCTCCGCGGGCAGTTTGCGGACCGCACCGCCATTCTCCACTCCTCCCTGCGCGTCGGCGAACGCTATGACGAATGGCAGCGCATCCGTCGGGGCGAAGCCCGCGTGGTCGTCGGGACGCGCTCAGCAATTTTCGCGCCGGTTCAGAATCTCGGCCTCATCATTCTGGACGAGGAGCAGGAGCACACCTATAAATCCGAAAACGCGCCGCGATATCACGCGCGCGAGGTCGCGCTCTACCGCGGTCTTTGCGAGCAGGCGCTGGTTCTGCTCGGCTCGGCGACGCCGAGTATCGAAACCATGTACCACGCGCGCGAGGGAAAGCTCGCCCTCTACCACCTGACCCAGCGCTATAACCGCCAGGCGCTTCCCAAAACCATGATCGTGGATATGAAGCAGGAGCTGCGCCGCGGCAACGATACTGCGCTGAGCCTGCCTCTGGAGGAAGCGCTGCGCGATACCATTCTTTCCGGCCATCAGGCGGTTCTGTTCCTGAACCGCCGCGGCAACAGCCGCTGCCTGATCTGCGTGGAGTGCGGCGAGGCGCCCTCGTGCCCCCGCTGCAGCGTACAGCTGACCTATCACTCGGCAAATCAGCGCCTGATGTGCCACTACTGCGGTTATTCTGAGCCCGTCGTCACCCGCTGCCCGCACTGCGGAGGCGCACTGAAGCCGGTCGGCTTCGGGACGCAGAAAATCGAGCAGCAGCTTGCCGCCGTCTTCCCGGATACCAAGCTCATCCGGATGGACGCCGACTCTGTCGGCGCGGCGGACGGACATGCCGCGCTGCTGGGCCGCTTCCAGGAGGAAAAAATCCCGATTCTTCTCGGCACGCAGATGATCGCCAAGGGACTTGACTTCCCTTCGGTGACGCTGGCCGGCATCCTGGACGCGGATTCCGGCCTGTATCTGGACCACTACCGCGCGGCGGAGACCACCTTTTCGCTCATTACCCAGGTTGCCGGCCGCTCCGGGCGCGGAAGCGACGCCGGAATGGCCATCATCCAGACCATGACGCCGGAGCACCCGGTGCTCCGCATGGCCGCCGCGCAGGACTACGACGCGTTTTACGAGCTTGAGATCAAAATGCGCAGGCTCCGGCGCTGCCCGCCGTTTGAGGATATCTTCACCTTTACCCTGACGGGCGTCCAGGAGCAGCAGGTCATCCAGTCCGCCGTGCGCCTGCGCGACGCGCTGGCAGGAAATCTGCAGAGCGAGAGCTTCCGCGCGCTGGACGCGCTGCTGCTTGGCCCGGCGCCGATGAACGTCGCAAAGGTCAATTATACCTACCGCTACCGGCTGACGCTCTGCTGCAAGAATTCGCGTCCCGTGCGCAGTCTTTTCTCGTTTTTGCTCTCGGCGTTTTCCAGAGATTCCAAAAACAAAGGCGTCAACGTATTTCTTGACGTCAATTCGTATGACTAAGGAGGAGCATCATTATGGCGCTTCGGAAAATTGTAACGGCTGACGACGCGGTGCTGCACAAAAAGTGCCGCCCGGTCACCCGTTTTGACGACCGGCTCGCGCAGCTGATCGACGATATGTACCAGACGCTGGACGAGGCAAACGGCGCCGGCCTTGCCGCGCCGCAGGTCGGGGTTCTGCGCCGCGTGGTGGTGGTCAACACCGGCGAGGAGGATATCGAGCTTGTCAATCCCGAGATCGTCCGCCTCAGCGAGGAAACCCAGACCGGGATGGAGGGCTGCCTCAGCGTGCCCGGAGAATGGGGAATCGTGACGCGCGCGATGCGCGCCGTCGTGCGTGCGCAGGACCGCTACGGCGACTGGTACGAATACGAGGGCGAGGGCCTGCTCGCACGGGCCTTCCAGCACGAGCTGGACCATCTCGACGGCCATATCTATACCGAAATTGCCGACCGGATGCTGACGCCGGAAGAGGTGGAGGCATACCTTCAGCAGCAGGATGAGGAAGAAGAAGCATGAGACTTGTTTTTATGGGCACGCCGGACATTGCCCGCGTATGCCTGCAGCGGCTGTATGAGGCGGGCTTTGAGCTTGCCGCCGTCTATACCAAGCCCGACACGCCGAAAAACCGCGGCATGAAGCTGATTGCCTCCGAGGTCAAGCAGTATGCGCAGTCCGTCGGTCTGCCGGTTCTTCAGCCGCGCACGCTCCGCGACGCGCAGGCGCAGCAGGAGCTGGCCGCGCTGAAGCCGGACCTGATTGTCGTGGTCGCCTACGGCATGCTTCTTCCGCAGGCCGTGCTGGACCTGCCGAAATACGGGTGCATCAACATGCACGCAAGCGTCCTTCCCCTGCTTCGCGGCGCCGGCCCGGTGCAGTGGTCTATCCTCAACCATTTTGACGAAACCGGCGTCAGCGCCATGTATCTCAGCGCCGGCATGGACGAGGGCGACGTCATTGAAATCCGTAAAACGCCGATTGCCCCGATGGAAACCTCGCAGGAGCTGCTTGCGCGTCTTGCGCCGATTGCCGCGGACCTTGCCTGCGACGTCGTGCGCGCCATCGAGGCCGGAACCGCGCCCCGCATCCCGCAGGACAGTACGAAGGCGACCTACGCGCCCATGCTCTCAAAGGCCATGTCCCCCATCGACTGGTCCCAGCCGGCACGTTATATTGTCGATCATGTACGGGGCCTCATTCCCTGGCCTGTCGCCACAGCCGTCCTGGGCGGCGTCACATTTAAAATTTACCGCGTGGAATACACGCAGAAGCAAACCGACAAGGCCCCCGGCACCCCCCTGCAGCTGACGAAAAACGGCCTTGAAATCGCCTGCGGCGGAGGCGATGTGCTGCTGATTTCCCAGCTTCAGGCCGAGGGCGGCAAGCGCATGGGCGCGGCCGATTACTTCCGCGGTCATCCCCTCAGCCTATGAAAACCGCGCGCGATACCGCGCTGTGCGCGCTTCGCGCCGTCCGCCGGCAGGACGCCTGGATTGACGGCGCGCTGAAGGAGCAGCTCAGCCGTGACCGGCTGGACGCCCGCGACGCGGCGCTGGCCGCGCAGCTTTGCTTCGGCGTGATGCAGAACCGGATGCTGCTGGACTTTTATCTTTCGCAGCTGGTTCACGGGAAGCTGACGGCGCTGCAGCCGGTTGTGCTGGACATTTTGCGGCTGGGGGCGTACCAGCTTCTGTTCCTGCAGAAAATTCCGCCCTCCGCCGCCGTCAACGAGGCGGTCAATCAGGCCCGGCGCGAGGCAAACCCGAAGGCCGCAGGGCTTGTAAACGGCGTTCTGCGCACCCTTCTTCGGAGCAAGGACGCCCTGAAGGAGCCGGACAGCCTTTCCGTCCGTTACTCGCACCCGCAGGAGCTGACGGAGCTTCTGCGTCAGGCCGTCGGCGAGGCGCAGCTGGAGCCGCTTTTGCAGGCGGACAACGCCCCCGCGCCGACCGTCCTTCAGTATAATCCCCTGAAAACAACGCCGCAGGCGCTGGAAGCGGAGCTTCTGGCCGCAGGCGTTCGCGTACAGGCGCATCCGTGGCTGCAGGGCGCGTTTCTTGTCAGCGGCACGGGCGCAATTCCCACGCTTGCCGCCTTCCGGGAGGGGCGCTGCACCGTGCAGGACGTCAGCTCCAGGCTCTGCGCGCTGGTTCTGGGCGCAAAGCCCGGCATGCAGCTGCTTGACTGCTGCGCAGCCCCCGGCGGCAAGAGCTTTGCCGCCGCCATGCAGATGGAAAACCGCGGCTCGCTTCTTTCCTGCGACATTCACGCGCATAAGCTGACGCTGATGGAAAAAGGCGCGCAGCGCCTGGGCGTTTCCATCCTGCATACCCGCCTTCTGGACGCCAGAGAGCGGCAGCCGGAGCTTCTTGGCGCAATGGACGCCGTGCTTGCCGACGTCCCCTGCTCCGGGCTCGGCGTCATCCGGAAAAAGCCGGACGTCCGATACAAGGAGCTTTCCAGGCTTTCGCAGCTGCCTCCAATTCAGCGCGGCATTCTGGAAAACGTCAGCGCCTATGTAAAGCCCGGCGGCGTGCTGGTATACAGCACCTGCACCATTCTTCCGCGCGAAAATGAAGAAATATGCACAGACTTTCTGCGCATGCACCCGGAGTTTTCGCCGGAGCCCTTCCCGGTTCCCGCGGGCCTTGCGCTGGAAAACGAGGGCATGCTGACGCTCTATCCGCATATTCACGGCTGCGACGGCTTTTTCATCTGTAAAATGAGGAGAAACACATGAAGCAGGACATAAAATCCATGACGCTTGCCGAAATGCAGGCTGCCCTCGAGGCCCTCGGGGAGCCGAAATTCCGCGCCAGACAGGTTTTTTCCTGGCTTCACCGGGGCACGGTCCGCTTTGCGGATATGACGAACCTCTCCAAGGCCTCCCGGCAGGCGCTGGACGAGCGCTTTTTCATCTCCTCGGTCACGCTTGCGCGAAAGCAGGTTTCCCGGCTGGACGGAACCATCAAATATCTCTGGCGCCTTGGCGACGGGAACTGTGTGGAGTCCGTTGTGATGCAGTACCGCCACGGGAACACCATCTGCATCTCCTCCGAGGTCGGCTGCCCGATGGGCTGCAAATTCTGCGCGTCCACCATCGGCGGGTTGATCCGGCGTCTGGAGCCGTGCGAGCTTCTGGATCAGGTGATTTTTTCTCAGCTGGACTCCGGGCTCAAAATCTCCAACATCGTCCTGATGGGCATCGGCGAGCCGCTGGATAATTTTGAGAACGTCCTGCGATTTCTGGAGCTTGTCAACAGCCCGGACGGACTGAACATCGGCATGCGCCATATCAGCCTTTCCACCTGCGGTCTTGTGGACAAAATCCGGCTGCTTGCGGAAAAGGACCTGCAGCTGACCCTTTCGGTCTCCCTGCACGCGCCGGACGACGAATCGCGCAGCCGGATCATGCCGGTCAACCGCCGCTGGAACGTCGACGCGCTTCTGTCCGCCTGCCGGGATTACTTTGCAAAAACCGGCCGCCGGATTTCCTTTGAATACACCATGATCAGCGGCGTCAGCGATTCGACGGAGCAGGCGGAGCTGCTCGCCGGGAAGCTTTCCGACATGGGCGCGCACGTCAACATGATTCCGCTCAACCCCGTCGCGGAAAGCCCGCTTCGCACCAGCTCGCGCGAAGCCATCGCGCGCTTCCGCAGCATCCTCGAATCACACGGCATTACCGCAACGCTCCGCAGAACGCTCGGCAGCGATATCGACGCCTCCTGCGGCCAGCTGCGCAGAAAATATGAAACCGGCTCAGAAAGGAGCGAGCAGCATGCAGACATGGGGTCTGACTGACGTTGGAAATATCCGCAGCGAAAATCAGGACGCCTACGCCATCGTGCCCTTTTCCCGCGACCGCGTTCTGATGCTTGTCTGCGACGGCATGGGCGGCGCGCGGGCCGGAAACGTCGCCAGCGCAATGGCCTGCGACGTTTTTACGGCGGAGGTCCGCCGCTGCCAGAAGGCCGTGCAGACCGCCGAGCAGGCCGCGGCGATGCTCCGTGGCGCGCTTGAGCTTGCAAACCGCGCGGTTTACGAGCAGGCGGCTCTGAGCGAGGCCTTTTCCGGCATGGGCACGACGCTGGTCGCTGCGTGGCTTTTCAGGGAGCTCGCCGTGATCCTGAACGTCGGCGACAGCCGGGCCTACCACTTCAGCGCCTCCGGCGTCACGCTCATTACGCGCGACCACTCCATGGTGGAATTCATGGTGCAGCGGGGCGAACTGACCCAGGAGCAGGCCAAATTCCACCCCGGAAAGAACATCATCACCCGCGCCGTCGGCACGGAGCCGACGGTGGAGGCCGACGTCTATGTCTGCCAGCTCAAGCGCGACGACTGCGTGCTGCTGTGCTCGGACGGGCTGTCCAACGAAATGGCAGATCAGGAAATGCTCTTTGAGGTTGCGCACGGCGCAAGAAAGAGCGACTGCTGCCAGAGACTTCTGCAGATTGCAAAAAACCGCGGCGCACCGGATAACGTTACGGTCGCACTCGCACTGATTTGAACCGCAGGTTCAGGAAGGAGACCGTCCAATGGATAACTATATCGGAACCTATCTGGACAATCGCTATGAAATCCTTGAACAAATCGGTTCCGGCGGCATGGCCGTCGTTTACAAGGCGCGCTGCCACAGGCTCAACCGGCTCGTGGCGGTCAAGATTCTCAAGGACGAATTTTCAAAGGACGATGAATTCCGCCGCCGCTTCCACGCCGAATCGCAGGCCGTCGCCATGCTCTCGCACCCGAACATTGTCAGCGTTTACGACGTTTCCCACTCCGGCAATGTGGACTATATCGTCATGGAGCTCATCGAGGGCATCACCCTCAAGGAATACATGCAGCAGAAGGGCACGCTCAGCTGGCGCGAGGCGCTGCATTTTGCCACGCAGATTGCCAAGGCGCTCGAGCACGCGCACAGCCGCGGCATTGTCCACCGCGATATCAAGCCCCACAACATCATGGTCCTGAAGGACGGAAGCGTCAAGGTAGCGGACTTCGGCATCGCCTATATCGCCTCCGCGCAGAATACGCTGACGCGCGAGGCCCTCGGCTCCGTCCACTATATCTCTCCCGAACAGGCAAAGGGCGCTCAGGTGGACTGCCGGGCCGACCTCTACTCGCTCGGCGTCGTCATGTACGAAATGCTGACCGGCCGCCCGCCCTACGACGGCGATACGCCGGTTTCCGTCGCCATCCAGCATATCAGCTCCCGGCCGGTCCCGCCGAGGGAACTCAACGCCTCCATTCCGCTGGGCCTGGAGCAGATCACCATGCACGCCATGACGGCGGAGCTGTCCGGCCGCTACGCCTCCGCGAGCCAGATGCTCCGCGATCTTGAGGAGTTCCGGAAGGACCCGGACGCTGTATTTGATTTTTCGGCCCGGCCGGGAGATATCGACGTGGAGCGGCTGCTGAATGACCCGGACTACCTGCCGAATCCGAACGAAAAATCCTCCGTCGTCCGCCGCGCGTCGGAAAAGCCGCCGCTTCCGCCCTCCGGCGGCGCGGCAGAGACCGCGCAGCCCCGCCGCAGCAGCCGCGTGGCCGTGATTGCGGGCGTCGTCTGCATCGCGCTGGCGGTGCTGGCCATCGTCTATTTTCTCTATACCTATTTCATCTCCGGCCTGTTTACCAAAACAGAGGAGGATGCTGTCCCGTCTCTGATCGGTATGCGCTATGACGAGCTCCGGGCGGAGGATTATCCGAATTTCAAGCTTGTGCTCGGCGAGCAGCGCAGCAGCACGGAATATGACGCCGGCATTGTGATGGACCAGTCCCCTGCCGCGGGCCGCAGCGCCAAGGTCGGCTCCAGCATCACGCTGATTGTTTCCGCCGGCTCGGAGCAGGTCCGCATGCCGCAGCTGATCAACGAATCGCTTCAGAGCGCGCAGGCCATCCTGGAGGCCCTGAACATCGCGGTCAAGCTCGACGTCAGCTACGAAAACAGCTCGGTCTATACCGACGGCTATGTCATTTCCACCGATCCTGCGGCGGAGCAGCCGCTTTCAAGCGGCCAGACCGTCCACCTGACGGTCAGCATGGGCCCCAGCATCACGCTGATTGAGGTTCCGACGCTTGTCGGAGAGGATGTGGACGAAGCCCTTCGGCGCATCCAGGCCTGCGGCCTCAGCCAGGGCAGCCTTCGCTATGACGAAAGCGACCTTCCCGCCGGAACCGTCACCTTCCAGAGCGTGGAGGCCGGCGCCATGGTCAAGCCCGAGACCGTCGTCAACCTCCGCGTTTCCAAGGGCCCGACGGAGGCGCAGAAGCCCGTGATTACCTACCTCAGCGGCGACAGCACCGTCCGGCCCGGCGATACGCTGGTGCTTCGCTGCCAGGCCTCCACAGAGGACGACGGCGTGCTCAGCTATGCGTGGTATGTCACCGAAACCGGAAGCGCAGACCAGGCGACGCTGGTTTCCCGCGGCGCAGAGAACAACACCACCTGCCCGGTGGATACGAACGCGGAGGGCGTTTACTACTATTTCTGCACCGTGGTCAACACCCTGGACGATACGAAGGCCTCCGTGGATTCCGATATGATCGAGGTCGTCGTGGCGGGCGAACAGAAGCCGGTGGAAAAGGAAATCAGCTTCTATCTTCCGCAGGACGCCGGCGTCTACTCCATCAGCGTCCGTGTCGGCGGAGAGGAGCAGATTGCAGCCTTTGATTACGATAACCGCCAGGCGCCCACGGAGCCGGTCCTGCTTCGCGTCAGCGGCGTCGGAACGCTGCCGGTCGACATCTACGTGGACGGCGAGCTCTATGAATCCCAGATGATCATTTTTGAAGAAGAGGAGCGGCAGTAACGCGCATGCAGGAACAAAACCGCATTATGAAGGCCCTGAGCGGCTTCTACTATGTCAGCACGCCGCACGGCATTGTGGAGTGCCGCGCGCGCGGGCGCTTCCGCCACGAGGCGCTGACGCCGATGGTAGGAGACCTGGTCCGGATTCAGGAGACCGGCGGGAAGGGCGTTCTGGAGGAGCTTCTGCCCCGCAAAAACAGCTTTATCCGCCCCGCGGTCGCCAATATGGACCTGCTGGTTCTTCTGTGCTCGTGCGCGACGCCTGTCACCGATCCGTTTCTCATTGACCGCGTTCTGGCTGTCGCCAGCCGCCAGGACGTTCAGACGCTCGTCTGCATCAACAAGGCCGATCTTCAGGACCCGGCTCCCCTGGCGGAGATTTACCGGCATGCCGGCTTCCGCGTGCTGGAAACCAGCGCGCAGACCGGCCTTGGCGTCGATGCGCTCCGCAAAGAGATGGAAGGCCGCTTCACCTGCTTTACCGGAAACTCCGGCGTCGGAAAATCCAGTCTTCTGAACCGGCTGCTGCCGGAGCTGGCCCTTCCCGTCGGCGAGGTTTCCGAAAAGCTTGGGCGCGGCCGCCATACCACGCGCCATATCGAGCTTTACCGCCTGAACGAGAGCACCTTTGCCGCAGACACACCCGGCTTCTCCAGCTTCGAGCCCGAGCA
>CAKUHJ010000038.1 GCA_934655935.1 uncultured Oscillospiraceae bacterium
GCGAGGATCTTTTCAAGCTCCTTCAAAGCGGCGGCCGGTACCACAAACCGAAGCTCGCGCGTAAGCGGCGCTTCGCTTTTCCAGCGGCGGAGCGCCAGTCGGTAGCCGTCCACGGCGACGACGGTGACGGTATCCTCTCCTACCTCAAACAGGCAGCCGGTATGGATGGGCCTTGTCTGGCTTTCGCTGACTGCAAAGCTTGTCCCGGAAATCATCGCCTTGAGCTCGCACTGCGGCAGCTCTATCCCCTTTTCCGAATCCACCTCCGGAAGCTCCGGATAATCGTCGGGAGAAAGAGCCGTGATCGAAAAGGAGGAAATGCCGCTTTTGATGGAGACCTTCCGCTTTTCGTCCACGCTGATGCTGACGCTGTCGCCGGGAAGCATGCGGACAATGTCAAAGAACAGGCGCGGCGGAAGGATGACGCACGAGCCGGTCTCTTCGATTTCGGCTGGAAGCTCGACGGTAATACCGGTTTCCAGATTATATCCAGTCAGGGAAACCTTCACACCCGCGCGCAGAAACAGGCCCTCGAGCGCGTCAATGGGGCTCTTCGGCGCAACCGTCCGCGAGGCGGTGGAGATTGCCGAGACAAGAAGATTTTTTTCACAGGTAAATCTCATATCATTCTCCTTCCTCTCTTCCTAAGAGAAAGAGAGTAATCAATTAGTAGTAAAAAGCAGTAGTGGAAACTTATGTGGAAAAGTGGAAAAACTGCAGAAGTACAAAGGCTTTTTTATCCACAGGGTCGTGGGGAGAAAAAAGAAGGTTCTCCACACGCGGATCTGTGAAACAGCCGTTTGGCAGAAATAAACAGGGAGTGTCTGTGAATTCCACAGGCGCCTGTGGACAATCAGAGCCTACTGTTGATGTTCGAGGTGATGTCCCGCACGTTATCCTGAATCGCGGAGGTACGATCCTGCAGCAGAAGCTCAATTTTCCGGATGGAATGGATGACCGTGGAATGATCGCGCCCGAATTCCCGGCCGATATCCGGAAGGGAGAGGTTTGTCATCTTCCGGATCAGATACATGGAGAGCTGCCGCGCCTCCGCGGTGTTCTTGTTTTTCTGCGTGCCGCGGAGCACCTGCTCCTCAATTCCGTAGAAGCGGCAGACCTCGGAGATAATCAGCGCAGGCGTCGGCAGATTTTCTGTCTTTTCCTTGTACATATCCCGGATGGCGCGCGCAACGTTGGATACCTCAAGCTCCATGCCGTCGAGCTCATGATAGGCAAGAATCTTTTTAACTGTTCCTTCGATCTGGCGGATGTTGGTGGTGATGTTCTCTGCAATGTAGTCGCACACATCGTCCGGCAGGCAGAGCCCCAGACTCATGGCCTTGTTCTTGATGATGGCCATACGGGTTTCATAGTCCGGCGGCTCAATATCTGCGAGAAGGCCCCATTCAAAGCGGGTTTTCAGCCGGTCCTCCAGACGGAGCATTTCGTGGGGCGGGCGGTCCGCCGTAAGAACAATCTGGCGGTGGTTTTCGTAGAGGTTATTGAAGGTATGGAAGAATTCCTCCTGCGTGGAGTCCTTGCCGGCGATGAACTGAATATCGTCCATCAGAAACAGGTCCGCGCCGCGGTATTTGTTCCGGAACTCCATGTTCCGCCCTTCCTGCAGGGCTGCGATCAGCTCGTTTGTAAACTGGTCGCCTTTGATATAGACAATGTTGAAGTCCGGATGCTCCTGGTGCACCACGGAGGCAATGGCGTACAGAAGGTGGGTTTTTCCAAGGCCGGAGGGGCCGTAGATAAAAAGCGGGTTGTAGGTTTCTGCCGGATTGTTGGAAACGGAGAGCGCGGCGGCGTGCGCAAAGCGGTTCGAGGAGCCGACGACGAAATTATCGAAGGTGAACTGCGGGTTGAATTCAATAAATTCCGGCTTTTTCCGGGACGAGCGGTAGGCGCCGATCTGCGTATCGTCCAGCACCTCAAGGGTTACGCTTGTGTGGAAGAGCTCCTGCATGGCCTCCTGGATATAGCCGCTGCAGCGAAGAAGAATGATGTCCTTGCGGAAGGTGGTGGGGGAATAGAGAACGAGCTTCTGGTCGGTCAGCTCGAGAATCTCCGCATCGTCAAACCAGGTGGAGACGACCTGCGGAGTGAGCCTGGCTTCCATGTGGCCGAGAATCTTGGCCCAGACATAGGCGGAGGAATACATAGAAAACTCCTTTCTGCGGGAGAAAATACAAATACGAAATTCACTCTATTTTAGCACAGAAGCACGTTCTTTTCAAGAACATACTATATTATAATCCACAGGCTGTGGATAAATTTTTGCTTTTCATTTTCTCACAAATGCAATATAATAAAATGAACAATTATTTTTCAGGAGGCTCCGCCATGCTCCCGGAGGGCTTTGAAAAAAGAATGCGGGCGCTGCTCGGTTCGGAATATGACGCGTTTTTGCAGAGCCTGGAAGCGCCCGTGCATACAGGCCTTCGCCTGAATCCGCTAAAAAAGGCGGATATGTCGCTGCTGGACCGCTTCTGTACGGGAAGGATTCCCTGGTGTCCGACCGGCTTTTTCTGCGACATGACGGCAAGGCCCGGTCTGTCCGTGCTCCATGAGGCGGGGCTTTATTATCTGCAGGAGCCAAGCGCAATGGCGCCGGCGGAGCTGCTGGACGTGCAGCCGGGGCAGCGCGTTCTGGACCTTTGCGCGGCGCCTGGAGGAAAGAGCACGCAGCTTGCCGGGAAGATGAAGGGGCGCGGGCTTCTTGTCTGCAATGAAATTCATCCGAAGCGCGCGCAGATTCTTTCCTCCAATCTTGAGCGGCTTGGCGTTTCCAACGCACTGGTGCTGAACGCGCACCCGGGCGAGCTTGCACGAAGATTTCCAGAGTATTTTGACCGCATTCTGGTCGACGCGCCATGCTCCGGAGAGGGTATGTTCCGCAAGGAGCAGGCGGCCGTGGACGGCTGGACGGAAAAGACAAACGAAAGTTGCGCGTCCCGGCAGAGGGAAATCCTCTCCTGCGCGGCGCAGATGCTGAAGCCCGGCGGCCGGCTGGTCTATTCGACGTGTACGTTTTCCCCTGTTGAAAACGAGGGCGTCATATCTGAATTTCTGCTTGCGCACGAGGATTTTTCCGTCGTAAAAATAGAGGGGCTTCCGTTTTCGCCGGGAAGGCCGGACTGGATTGTAAACCCCGCGTCCGGAATTGAGCAGACATTCCGCCTCTGGCCGCATCTGCTTGCAGGGGAGGGGCATTATGCGGCGGTCCTTTGCCGGGCGGACGGGCAGGCAGCGCACGCGCCGGTCGCGGCGGAGCCGGAAGCGCCCCTTCCGGCGGCGCTTAAGGAATTCTGCCGCGCATCAGGCGCGGCGCTTCCGGAGGGGAAGGCGGTTCTTTTTGGAGAGCGCGTCTATCTCTGCCCGGAGCAGACGCCGTCTTTGCGGGGCCTGCGCGTGCTGCGGGCGGGTCTTGAGCTGGGGCAGCTGAAAAAGGGCCGCTTTGAGCCCGCGCATGCATGGGCCCATTGGCTGGAAGAAGCCGCGCAGAACGTTGATTTTTCTGCTTCCGACGAGGCGCTCCGGCGCTATATGGCAGGAAATGTTCTGCAGGGCGCGCAGGAGGGCTGGGCGCTGGTGCGGGTGGAGGGCCTGGGTCTTGGCTGGGTCAAGGGCTCCGGCGGACAGCTGAAAAACCACTATCCGAAGGCGCTTCGGCGAGAGGGAGGATAAACATGGAGAAAACTGTACTGATTATTGAGGATGAGCGCGCAATCGTGGAAATCCTGAAATTCAACCTTCAGCGCGAGGGCTACCGCACGCTGGAGGCGCTGGACGGAGAGGCCGGGCTTGCGCTTGCGCGCAGGGCGGATGCGGACCTGATTCTTCTGGACGTCATGCTGCCGAAGATGAACGGCTTTGACATCTGTGAAACGCTCCGGAAGGAGAATAATCCGGTACCGATCATCATGCTGACCGCACGCGAGGAGGAAACCGACAAGGTCTTCGGCCTGGAATGCGGCGCGGACGATTATATGACGAAGCCGTTTTCCATGAAGGAGCTGATGGCAAGAGTCCGGGCCAATATGCGCCGGCGCGCGATCGACGCGGCGCCGGCGGCGGCGCAGCCGGCAAAGCTTTTACGCGCGGGCGACATTACGATTGACACGGAGCGCTTTCTTGTGCAGAAGGGAAGCATGCCGCTCGAGCTGACGCAGAAGGAATACGATCTTCTGGTCTATCTGATCCGCGAGCGCGGAACCGTCTTTTCCAGGGAAGCGCTGATGCAGAAGGTCTGGAATTACGACTATTACGGGGATATGAGAACCGTGGACGTCACCATCCGGCGGCTGCGGGAAAAAATTGAGGATGATCCGGGGAAGGCACAGCGGATTCTGACCCGGCGCGGCGTGGGCTACTATTACGCGGCGGAGTAAACGCCGGAACGGACAGAGGAAGGAGGGCGGCCCTATGCGCTCGCTTCGGATGAAGATGGTCATGATCATGATTATCCTGATTATCGCGGTGATGCTGAGCATCGGCGCGTTCCTCATCGGCGGTGTAGGAGACTTCTATGTTTCCGAATTCTATACGCAGATGGAAAATACGTTTTCTCCGGAATTCATTCTGCAGCTGCAGGCGCTCTCCGCACAGGAGCAGGCGCCGGCCAGGATGAAGGAGCTTCTTATGGCGCAGGCGGGGCTTTCAATCGATCTTGCAAGCAGAAACGTCTATATTCTCGACCGTAGCGGCACGGTGCTTGACAGCTCGGACGGAAAAACCAGCGTCAGGATGACGCAGAACCTTCTGACGGCCATGAACGGGGAGGTGGGCATGCAGAGCGCCGTAACCGATGATTTCATGGACCTGGCCATTCCGGTTGAAAACGAGGCTTCCTACAGCATTGTATACATTCTGGACGACCGGGATACGGTCAACGCGCTCACGGGCGAGCTCCTGGGCATCATTATCCGCGCGCTCGGGCTGGGCCTTGTGATCTGCGTGGGGCTTTCTTTTTTGCTGGCGCAGATTCTCATTACGCCGATCCGGGCGCTGACCGTCGGTACCAGGCAGGTCGCCGCAGGAGATTTTTCCCAGCGCCTGCCGGTTGAGGGCCGGGACGAAATCGGCGATCTGACCCAGAACTTCAACTACATGGCAAAGGTGCTTGAGGATACCATTTCTGAAGCGGAGAATGAACGGAACAAGCTTTCTACGCTGTTTCTGCATATGACGGACGGCGTGGTCGCCTTTTCGGCGGCCGGAGCCGTCATCCACTACAATCCTGCGGCAGTTCAGATGCTGAACAGAAAGCTGGATGAGACGGTTACCTTCGATGCGCTTTTTTCCTCCGAAGCAGAGCTGGATACGCTTTTGACGCTGAAGAGGCCTCAGTATGTGGAGGCGCAGAAGACGGTCGGCGAGCGGGAGCTGGAGCTCTTTATGGCACCGTTTTCCTCCGACCAGACGCAGGGCGGCGTGCTTGTGGTCATTCATGATGTGACGGAGCAGAGGAAAAGCGAGCAGTCCAGGCGGGAATTTGTCGCGAACGTCTCCCACGAGCTCAGAACGCCGTTGACGAACATCAAGTCCTATGCCGAGACCATTGTGGATACGGGCGACGAGCTTCCGCCCGAGCTTCGCCAGAGCTTTATGAACGTTATCATCGGCGAGGCGGACCGGATGACCCGGATTGTGCAGGACCTGCTGACGCTCAGCAAAATCGATTACGGAAAGATGGAGATGAACATCTCGCGCTTTTCATTTTTGAAGGCGGTACAGAACGTCTACCAGGCGGCGCTTCTGAACGCGCAGCAGAATCATGGTCATACGCTGACGCTGACGGCGGACGGCGAAATTCCGGACGTCAGCGGAGACCGCGAGCGGATCGAGCAGGTGATTATGAACATTGTCTCCAACTCCATCAAGTACACGCCGGACGGCGGAAAAATCGAAATGCACGTCGGCACGGCGGGCAAGAACGTATTTGTGCGGATTCAGGATAACGGCATCGGTATTCCGGAAAAGGATCTGCCGCATCTGTTTGACCGGTTCTACCGCGTGGACAAGGCGCGCTCGCGCGAATCCGGCGGAACCGGCCTGGGCCTTTCCATTGCCCGGGAAATTCTGAACCAGCACAAGGGCAACATTACGATTGACTCGGTTTACGGGCAGGGCACGAGCGTGACCATCACGCTGCCGCGCGCGTAGGCTGCAGGAAGGGAGGACCGGAAGAGTGAGGAAAAAGCTTCTGGAGTTTTTAAAAAGTCTTCTGCTTCTGCTTCTGATTCCGGTCATCCTGACGCTGACGCTGATGGCGATGCCGGAACGGATTCTGACGCAGACGCCGTGGCTTGCATCGGTTCTCAGGCCGTTTGCGGGATTGTTCGAGCTCGACGAGGCGGAGCTGACGTATACGGAGCCGGCGTCCGCCTCGACGCTGGTAACGGGCGCGGCGCAGCCGGTTGCCATCGTTCTGCGCATGCCGGAGGGGCAGAGCAGTCTTCAGTACAGCTTTTCAAAGCTGGATACGGCCTATGAGCAGCTTGGAAGCCTGCTTGCGAAGGCGCTGGATACCGCGGATGCGGAGACGGCTGAGGAATGCGAGGAACAGGCGCTTTATGACGCGATCGCCGGCGGGAGCAGCGTCTGCTTCCGCTTTCCGTGCGAGCTGCCGCCGCAGCTTCTTGGCGCGTGGCTGAAGGTCCGCGCGCCGGAGCAGGACGGCGCGCAATGGTATGTGCTGCTGCAGAAGCAGGAGCAGACGGAGCTGTACCTGCTTGGAAAGCAGTGCATCCGTTACCGGACGGAGCTCCGACGGCAGGCGCTTTCCGACGCGCTGCAGCTCAGCGTGCCGGATGGCAGCAGCCTGGCGCTGGAGCATACGCAGGGCGCGAGTGCGGCGCTGGATGCGATGAGCGTGATTTCGCCGGACGCGCCGGAGGTTTTTACGGCTGCGGCGGAAAATCCCTGCGATGTGCGCTTTGTCTCCGCGCTTGCAAGCAAGCTTGGCTTTAACCCCTATGCGGACACCCGCTATACGGACGCCGGCGGCACAACCTTCTTTACGGAGACGGACAGCATTCTTTCCGTTTCCGCGCAGGGACTTCTGACGCTACGCGTCAACCAGCCGCAGGAGCGCTTTGAAAGCGCGCTTGCGGAGCTTCCGGAGCAGGTGGAAACGGTCCGGGAGCTTTTGAGTGAGCTGACGGCTGAATGCATCGGGGAGGCGCGGCTTTATCTGAGCAGCTGCTTTGTACGCGACGGGCGCACGGTGTGCCGGTTTTCGTATTATCTGGACGGCATTGAGATCGCCTCCGGCGGCACGGCGGCAGAGGCGGTTTTTGAGGGGAAAAATCTGATTCAGCTGCAGCTTCTGCTCAGAAGCTACCGGGAAACGACGGATTCGCCCCGGCTTCTTCCGCCGGAGCAGGCGGCGGCTGGGCTCACTGCGCGCAGCGAGCTTCGGCTTTTGTATGTGGACGATGGGACGGATACGCTTCGCGTAAACTGGATGTATAAGTAAGCACGGGGAGAGACGAGAGGCATGAGTGCATCGAAAATCAAGAATCTGATTCTTCTGATTCTGGCGCTGTGTGCGGCCTGCCTGGCCTGTGTGGCGCTGCCGAAGCGGGCGCAGGCCGCGCGGCAGGAGAAGCAGCTGACGCAGCAGGTCCGGACGCTTCTGGCGCGCTATGAAATCACGCTGGAGGAGCAGGCGCTGCCCCGGAGCGCGCCGCTGTACATGCTGGAGCTGAGCGCAGAGCAGACCCGCGCGGCGCAGGCGCTTCTTGGCGCGCAGGCGGAGCTGTCCGAGGATGAGACCGGCTTTACGAAAACCTATCATACACAGGCGGGCACGCTCAGCTTTACGCGCACGGGCGGTTTTTCCGCGGAGCTTACAGGGCGGAAGGCGGTCCGCAGCGAAACGGCGCAGACCAGAAAGCTTTTAAAGCGCATGGGCTTTCAGGCGGAGAAGCTTCGTTCCGCCGGGCAGCAGACGGATGGGAGCGTCTGCATTCAGGCAGAGCAGGCGCTTCTGGGCGTGCCGGTGTTCGGAAGCCGGCTTGACTTTTTCTATCAGGACGGAAGGCTTCTGCGCATCGAGGGCGTATTTTATTCCGACCAGACGCTCGCGCGCGTGTCGGATGAGATCTGCATTTCCTGCGCGGACGCGCTCAATCAGCTGCTGGTCAGCCGGGACGCGCTCGGTTGGGTGGGCGGCAGCATTCTTTCCGCGCAGCAGGGCTATCTTCCCATGGAGACGGCGCGGAGCGATATCCGCCTTGTGCCGGTGTGGCGGCTGGAGACGGATACGGGCAGCTACACGGTCAACGGAATCACGCGCGAGGTCCGGCGCACGGAGTAAATGACGCGAAGACTGCGTTTCTTAAAAAAATATGAAGAGATTTGTTTCCGATTCGTCATTTTTCCTTTACAACGCAGGGAAGGTGTGCTATGCTACGGATGGCTTGTTTTGGCATTGCTAAAAATGACAAAGCAGGAGATACTCTTACTGAGGATGCTTCTTCCGCAGTGCAGTAAAGGTAAGCGTGGGAACAGGAAAACCGCGCTTACGAAGAGGGTTTTGATTTTGATAAAATACATCGTTCAGGGCGGAACGAAGCTGCAGGGCTCCGTGTCCATTTCGGGTGCGAAGAATGCAGCCGTTGCAATCCTGCCGGCGACGCTGCTGGTCAGCGGAAGCTGCAGAATTGAAAATGTGCCGGATATTTCCGACGTTCGTCTGCTGCTTGAAATTTTAAGCGATATGGGCGCGCAGATTCGCCGCCTGAGCCGGAACACACTGGAAATCGACTGCTCGCATGTCCGCAATGCGACGGCGCCGATTGAGCTTGTACGCAGAATCCGTGCCTCGTCCTATCTCATTGGCGCAGAGCTTGGCCGCTTCGGGCATGCGCACGTTGCAATGCCGGGCGGCTGCAACTTCGGCGTGCGGCCCATCGACCAGCATATCAAGGGCTTTGAGGCCATGGGCGCGACGGTGGAGCAGGCCGGCGGCTATGTCTGCGCAGACGCGCCGAAGGGCGGGCTGCGCGGCGGACATGTGTATCTTGATATTGTCTCCGTCGGCGCGACGATGAACATTCTGCTCGCCGCTGTGCTGTGCGAGGGCATGACCGTCATTGAAAACTGCGCCAAGGAGCCGCATATTGTGGACCTTGCCAACTTCCTCAACGCCATGGGAGCGAAGGTCTCCGGCGCGGGAACGGACGTAATCAAGGTCCGCGGCGTCAAGCGGCTGACGGGCGGAAGCTATACAATCATTCCGGACCAGATTGAGGCCGGAACCTATATGGCCGCGGCGGCGGCAGTCGGTGGAAATGTGCTGATTGAAAACGTAATTCCGAAGCATCTGGACTGCATCACCGCAAAGCTGCGCGAGATGGGCGCCGAGGTCACGGAATATGACGATGCGGTGCGCGTGGAATCCATGTACCGCCTGCACAAGGCGAATGTCAAGACCATGCCCTATCCGGGCTTCCCGACCGATATGCAGCCGCAGGTTGCGGTATGTATGGCCACGGCGGTCGGCACGAGCATCGTGACAGAGAGCATCTACGACAACCGCTTCCGCTATACGGCGGAGCTCTGCCGCATGGGCGCGAGCATCCAGGTAGAGGGGAAGACCGCCGTCATTGACGGCGTGGCACGGCTTCACGGGTGCGAGGTCCGCGCGTGCGACCTGCGCGCGGGCGCGGCGATGGTGATTGCCGCCATGTGCGCCTCGGGCGCGACAATGATCGAGGATGCGCATTACATTGAGCGCGGCTATGAGGACATTGTCGGAAAGCTTTCCGCGCTCGGCGCGCGAATCCGCAGAATTGAGACCTATGAGGCTGCGCCCGAGGTCGACGTCGGCTGAAAGAAAGAAAAAATCCTCCGGAGCGCTC
This sequence comes from uncultured Oscillospiraceae bacterium, assembly GCA_934655935.1. Lineage (GTDB taxonomy): Bacteria > Bacillota > Clostridia > Oscillospirales > Oscillospiraceae > CAG-170. The sequence continues at coordinate 9,876 of CAKUHJ010000038.1, forward strand.
GCTCCGGAGGGTATAGAGACGGTCAAAAGACTATGGTGTGCAGCTCCGCGACAAAGCAGCGGGGAAAGTGTGAAGGGGGCAAAAAGCCCCCTTCGCGTTCAATCAAGCGGTTTTCTGAACTTCTTGAAGTTCAGAAAACCGGACGCAGCGGGGCGAAAAGGCTTTTTCGACACGCTGAATACCCTCCGGAGCGCTCGCTCCGGAGGGTTTTTGTTACTGGCGGGATTTCATTACAGCGCGCATGCGGGCGGAATGGTCCAGAATGCGCTTGCGCATACGAAGGGACTTCGGCGTGACCTCCAGAAGCTCGTCGTCGGCAAGGTACTCCATGCACTGCTCAAGGGAGAGAACCTTCGGCGGAGCGAGGCGGATGGCCTCGTCCGAGCCTGCGGCGCGCATATTTGTCAGCTGCTTGCGCTTGCAGACGTTGACGGACATGTCCTCGTTGCGGTTGCACTGGCCGACGATCATCCCGGCGTAAACGTCCACGCCGGGACCGATAAACAGCACGCCCCGGTCCTGCACGCCGCCCAGGCCGTAGGCTGTGGCCTCGCCGGTTTCAAAGGCGACAAGAGAGCCGGTCAGGCGGCGCTCGATTTCGCCCTTCAGGGGCGCGTAGCTGTCAAGCGTGGAGGCCATGATGCCCTCGCCGCGGGTATCGGTCAGAAATTCGTTGCGGTAGCCGAACAGGCCGCGGGTGGGAATCAGGAATTCCAGACGCATGCGGCTGCCGACCGGCGTCATGGAAACCAGCTCGCCCTTGCGCTGGGAGATCTTGTCGATCACCGCGCCGACGGAGGCCTCCGGAACGTCCGCAACCATACGCTCGACCGGTTCGCAGGTCTTGCCGTCTATGACCTTGGTTAGCACGTGCGGCGTGGATACCTGGAACTCGTAGCCCTCGCGGCGCATGGTTTCAATCAGAATGGAAAGATGCATCTCGCCGCGGCCGGCGACATTGAACGCGTCGGTGCCAACCTCGCTGACATGCAGAGAGACGTCCTTCAAAAGCTCCTTCTGCAGACGGTCGCGGAGATTTCTGGAGGTGACGTATTTGCCCTCGCGGCCGGCAAAGGGAGAATCGTTGATGGAGAAGGTCATCTCGATGGTCGGGTCGCTGATCTTCACGAACGGCAGGGGCTCGATATGCTCTGCCACACACAGCGTCCTTCCGATGGTAATATCGGAAATGCCGGAGAAGGCTACGATTTCGCCTGCAGAGGCGCTCTGGATGGGGCTGCGGCCAAGGCCGGTGAACTCATACAGAGAGACGATTTTGGCCTTTTCCTTCTTCTGCGGATCGTGATAATCGCAGACGATGACCTCCTGGTTCTGGCGGATGGTGCCGCGCTCGATGCGGCCGATGCCGATCCGGCCCACAAACTCATTATAGTCGATGGAGGAAACCAGCAGCTGCAGGCTGCCCTCGGGGTCTCCCGTGGGGGGATCGATATAGTTGACGATAGTCTCGAAGAGCGGAATGAGATTTTCGCCCATCTCGTCCGGGCCATAGGAGGAGGTGCCGTTGCGTGCGGAGCAGAAAATCGTGGGAGAGTCAAACTGCTCCTCCGTGGCGTTGAGGTCCAGAAGCAGCTCCAGAACCTCGTCCATGACCTCGTGAACGCGGGCGTCCGGACGGTCGACCTTATTGACGACGACAATGACCTTATGCCCAAGCTCCAGCGCCTTCTGAAGCACGAAGCGAGTCTGCGGCATGGGCCCCTCGGCGGCGTCGACCAGAAGAAGCACGCCGTCGACCATTTTTAAAATCCGCTCGACCTCGCCGGAGAAGTCGGCGTGGCCCGGGGTGTCGACGATGTTGATTTTATAATCTTTATAGTGAACCGCAGTGTTTTTTGCAAGGATGGTAATGCCGCGCTCACGCTCGAGATCGCCGGAGTCCATCACCCGGTCGACAACGGCCTGATTTTCGCGGTAAACGCCGCCCTGCTTGAGCATTTCATCGACCAGGGTGGTCTTACCGTGGTCAACGTGTGCGATAATTGCAATATTTCTGATTTTTTCCTGCGTCATAGCCAGACGCCCCTTTCACGCATAAAAGTCTCACAAGCGAAAATTTTATCACAGACATACAGGAATTACAAGGATTTTTTCTGCTTTCCGGCAAGAAAATGTCCGGAAAGCGGGGCGCAGCCTGCTGCGCTGCGGCATACAATGAAACGAAGGAGGGATCTGTCAATGCAAAGCATGGATGAAAAGCAGGCCCAGCGCGTCTGGAGCCGGGTGATGAGTCCCGGCGCTGCGCCCGCGCCGCCCTGCGCCGCAGCTGCGCAGCCGAAAACTGCGGGCGCGCAGAGCGCTCAGGCGCCCGGGACTCAGCCGCTCAGCCAGACGCAGCTGTCTGGCCTGATACATGATGCGCTGTGCGGCTGCGCAGCCTACCGCGAGCTGGCCAGGCGCATGAAGGGAAGCCCTGCCAGGATGCTTTCCTGGCTTGCTTCGCAGGAGCAGTGCCACGCAAAAAAGCTTGCGGCGGTATATTTTCTGATGACCGGGAAAAAGCTTTGCCCGGAGCCTGTCCGCCCGCCCTGCATTACCTGCGTGGGGGAAACGCTGCGCGAGCGCTACCGCGCGGAGCGGCAGAGCGCGGAGGTCTGCTGCGCGCTTGCCTGCGGCGCAGGAGAATACCAGTGTCTGCTGCAGACGCTGGCGCGCGAGGAATGCGAGCACGCGGCAAAAATTCTCTGCATTCTTCAGAACTGCCTGTAGTCAGCCTAAAATTGCGGAGAAGGGATCTTCCTTCTCCGCAAAATGCTTGTGCGCGCGTCTTTGCCAGGGCCGCTTGGGAAAACCGGAGAAAGTTCTTGACAGTCTCGATAACGCCTTCATTTCAGGCTTCCAGAAAGCACAATGCAAGAAAAGCGTGCTCCGGCAGGATTCCGGCGTCCACATTTTATCGAAAACGCAAAAAGCAGGAGGGGAATCAAAGTCCTCTCCTGCTTCAAATTGAGGCTTATTCTTCCGGGCTGAACTGGGCCTTGCCGACCGAGCACAGGGGGCAGGTCCAGTCCTCGGGAACCGCTTCCCAGGGCGTGCCGGGGGCTACGCCGTTTTCGGGATCGCCGAGCTCGGGGTCATAGACATAGCCGCAGATATCGCAGACGTATTTCATAGTGCGTCTCCTTTACTCTGTGAAGGTGTAGCGAACAAGCGTGCCTCTTCCGTCGCCGGTGGTGATAATGATATCGCCGGCGGCGTTTCTGCCGGAATCATGGATGGGAAAACGTCCGTTTTCCCGGACCCAGAGCTCAGGGCTCTCGGCGGATACCTCTTTGAATTCCTTGCTGGCATGGGCCTCGCCGCCGCAGGGGTTGATGGTTTCAATCAGAACTTCGTATTCGTTCATGGTAAGCTCCTTTCAGAATGACCGGGATGACTTAGTTTACCACAAAAGAAGAAAAACTTTCAAATGGACGTTTTATACGAATTATGAGACGGAGTCCGGAGTCTCAAAGACAATTTCCGCATTGTGGCGCAGCGCCAGCCCGCATTCCGCTTCCACGCATTTGGTGATGCCGGCAATGACGGGGCAGCCGGCGTGCACCGGGAAATTTTCGGAGGCGTAGGCGAAGAGCGGACCCTTGCCGGGCTTTGCGAGGCAGACGGAATATGCGTCGAGCGGATTTCCGAGGGACTCCATCATACCCTTGACGGCCTTGCAGCCGGTGACGACCCGGACGGTAACCTCCTGCTCGTCCTCCTCGCTGGCCTCAGCCGTGACGCGTGTGGTAAAGCCGCAGGCACCGGGCTCAATTCTGACCTTTGTCATGGCTTATTTGCCGAAGTAGCGGTCAAGAAGACCCTTGAGCGCGCGGCCGTGTCTTGCTTCGTCCTTTGCCATTTCATGCACGGTGTCGTGGATGGCGTCGAGGCCGTTCTTCTTGGCGCAGGCGGCCAGATCGAACTTGCCCTGGGTTGCGCCGAACTCGCAGTCCACGCGCCACTTGAGGTTGTCCTTCGTGGTGGCCTTCATGTTGGGCTCGAGGTCCTCGCCGAGCATTTCGGCGAACTTTGCTGCGTGCTCCGCTTCCTCATAGGCGGCCTTCTCCCAGTAAAGACCGATTTCGGGATAGCCTTCGCGGTGTGCGATGCGGGCCATGCAGAGATACATGCCGACCTCGGAGCATTCGCCGTTGAAGTTGGCCTTGAGCTGATCGAAGATATACTGCTTATCTTCGGCGGAGATCTTGTCGTTATTCTTGACGGTCTTGGCATAGACGCCGTACTCGTGCTCGGCGGCCAGCTTCAGTTCGCCGACAACCTCTTCAAACATGTTGCTCTTGGCGTGGCATACCGGGCATTCTGCCGGGGCCGCTTCGCCTTCGTAGATATAACCGCAGACCTTGCAAACAAATTTCTTCATGATTAAATTCCTCCATCAGATTTAAAATATATTATGAATGGGACTTGCCATTGTCCATACAGTTGCGGCACCTACCGAAAAAGGTAAGCTGATATCCGTCTACCTGTGCAGCCAGGCTTTGCTGTGCGGTTTGCAGCTGCGCGGGCGAGAGCGTGACGTCGTCTGCGTCCAGCACACTCTGGCAGCAGGTGCAGACAAAGTGACTGTGGGGTTCGGTTCTGGCGTCGAAATGCTCGAGGCCTGCGAAGGTACCGACAGAGACGGCCTGGCCCTCGGCGCGGAAGAGAGAAAGGTTGCGGTAGACTGTGCCGAGGCTCAGATCCGGAATCTGCGGCTTGAGCTGCTGGTAAATCCACTCAGCGGTAGGGTGCGTTTTTGTATTTTGCAGGCATGCGAGAATTGCAGCGCGCTTTTTGCTGTTTTTCCGGGGAGCTTCCATGGCCGCCTCCTTTCAAAATAATAATAATTCTTATTACGGTTATGAGTATAGCACACTGCTCTGAAATTGTAAAGCCCTTTTTTAAAAATTTTTTGAGAAGCGAAGAAACACGGCGGCAGAGGCGGCGGAATGGGTTGATTTCGGCAGCTTCTGTGCTATGATAAGCAAAAAGGAAAGGAACCGCGAACGATGATTTCTGATTACTTTGAGCAGCAGCTGCAGCTGGGGCCGAGCGTGTGCGACGCGTCCGGAAGGCTGAGCTATGCCGGCACGTTCGGTATTTTTATGGACATTGCCT
>CAKUHJ010000039.1 GCA_934655935.1 uncultured Oscillospiraceae bacterium
GCTCCGTAGCGGACGCATGCATTGAAATACCCCATGGCAAAAGACGCCGTCTTTGCAAAGCAGACCTCAGCGGCAGCCTCGCAATGCGCCTTGGCATAGACATAGTGCTCCCGGAAGCCCAGGAAAATATCATACGTACACTTGGGATTATGGCTGAAGGACGTCCCCTGCGGATTCAGGCGATAGTGATAGAGCGGCTTCATAAGGAAGCCTGTTCCCCTATCTGCATACAAAAACGGCTGGTAGGAAATCGCCAGGTCCTCATAAAATCTTCCGACCGGGAAGCGGACATGCGCCCAGCATTTCCTTCTGGAAAGGCGAAGCCACACCTGCCCGCCGATGGTATCCGTCAGGGTATCGCGCACCATCTCCGCCGACGTGCGGACGGTTCCGTCCGGGAAATAGAAAAAACGAAGCTCATGCTCCTGTGTTTCCCGCTCGATCTGCGCGGCGCAGAAGGCCACGTCCAGATTCTTTTCCTGAAGCATCCGCAGCAGCGAAGCCAGCAGCTCCGGCTCCATCCAATCGTCGCTGTCCGCAAAGCCAATGTATTCTCCCCTGCATGCGTCCAGGCCCGCATTCCTTGCCGCCGAAGGGCCTTGATTCTCCTGGTGAATCACGCAGACTCTCGAATCAGCCTCTGCATATGCGTCGCAGATCGCAGGACAGGCGTCGGGGCTGCCGTCGTCAATCAGAAGCACCTCAAGATTTCGGTGCGACTGCGCAAGAATCGAATCCACGCACTGCTTCAGATACTTTTCTACCCGATAGACCGGGACAATCACGCTGATCAGCGGTTCGTGCATATCTTCGCCTTTCTTTTTGATTCAATCTGCGTGAAACCAGTCATTGCGCAGAATTCCGGCCCTGCTGCACGGTCCGTCGGCGTAGAGGTCCGGGCTTTTTTCTCCGGCCAGCAGGTGCTGGCAGAGGTTCAGGAAGCGTTCTGCGGCAACCTCCGCATTCCACGTGGTTTCCATGGTGCGGCAGGCGGCCTCGCCCAGGCGGCGGCGCAGGGCCGCATCGTCAAGCAGGCGCTCTGCCTGCCGCTGCAGGTGCGCAGAGCTTCCGTTCTCGTAAATCAGGCCGTTTTTTCCGTCCTCCAGCAAAAACGGAACAGAGCCAATCGCATGGCTGGCAACCACGGCGCAGCCGCTGTTCATCGACTCGTTCAGCACCGCGCCCCAGCCCTCCTGAAAATCGCTGGTAAAGAGATAGATATCCGCCTTTTCCATGTGCGCGCGCACCTGCTCCGGCGGCATGGAACCCAGCAGCGTCACACAGTCGCAAAGCTGTTCTTCTTCGATCATGGCCCGCAGCGCAGACTCCAGCTCACCGGTTCCAATCAGGTCCAGCCGGAACGCGTAGCCCTTTTGCTTGAGCGCCGCAGCCAGCCGCACCGCCTCGTCCGGGTGCTTCCAGTCCAGAAAGCGTCCCGCCCAGAGTATCGAAACCGCGCCGCCCGACGCGGAGGCCTTCCCCTGCATCAGTGTGTCAAGCTCATAGTGCTTGACCTCCGGAAAATAGCCCCATTTGTAGGTCCGGCCCTGAAAATCCGTGTAACGGTTTACGTCAGCCGCAGTAAATGCGCTGCTGCAACAGAAATAAATGTTTTTCCTCTCAAATGGCTTCAGATGCCGCCAAGCGCTGGCAAAATTGCGCAGCTTCCGCCGGAATCCCCCAACATTTTTAAAATATCGCTCGCTGAATTTGAAGCACAGCTTTCCCTGCCCTGCCCGCCTGCTAATCAAAGCATCCGGACAGGAGCCAAAAATCGCCACATCCGCCTCATCCAGAAGCTTCTGCGCAGCTTGTTGATTCTCCGCAGAAGCATATGCAGGCAGAACAAATGAACAGGAATGGTTCATATCGGCATAGCCCAGGCTTGTTCTTTCATCTGGGGTTGGTTCTAAACTAACAAACACATATTCTATGTTCTTCTGACGAAGCAGAGCTGAAGAAAACGGATGCTGATGATGATTCATGAAATTCGAAACCATCAGAACTTTCATTCGAGTTCTCCTTTTCCCGCTAAATAGAACAATATATAAACAAAAACAATTCCCGGGAATCCTCCCAAAAAAATACTTGCTTCTCCGATCGACTGAATAAAAAGGCCCAAAATGCAAATTAAAGCGATACAAGCTATTTTGTTCTGATTTAAGCGGCATTCCATAGTCTTTCTGAAAAGCATAGAATAAAAGACTGTCGTTCCAATTAATCCTGTCGAACAGACATGCGCCAATGGCGCATTGTGAGCATTTTGGAAACCTGCAACACCTAGATTTCCAAAAAGCCACTGTATTGTATTTTGCAAATACGATAAGTACATTTTATAGGTAAACTGTCGACCAGAAAATAGATCTTTTCCTAGGACAACTATGTCACTGTATCCCTCCCTGTAAAGGATCAAATACATTGGGACAAATAGAATTGGTAAAAAGAAGCACAAAAGAACAGCAATTTTAGGCACATAGTTTTTTTTAGATAGAATTGAAAAAGGCACCACAAAAAGAGCTGCAAGAATACAGGTTCTTGCACCAGTTTTCCAAAGCAAATAGAGTAAATACAAAATTAGGACGCTAAGCGCAAATCTTTTTCTTTTCTTTCTTGTTGCTACCAGCAAAATACATACTACGCAAAAAATGTAGATGCCTGTTAAATTACTATTTCCAAAAAACAACGTAAGATTGGGAGATATCGTTCCATCATCCCTGTAGTACGCAAAAGGAAAAAACGAATAAACTGAAAAAAGGACTCCACTACAGATCGCAAATCTCAGTATTGACTCAATCTTTTTCTCATTTTTGTAGAAAGTATTGTTTAGTGCAATAGTCCAGAACAATGCAATATAGCACAATACCGAATATAGCAATCCATCTGTATTAATGCTTGATGATACGATAAGGCTTATTGATAAAACCAACAAAAGAACTAAAAAAGAGAGGAACGTCTTCCTTTCAACTCTACAATAATAAGCAGTTAATCCAACGTTGCACATTGTTGCAACTGCCCCTAGCCAGATAACGTAATGAATGATTCCAGTATTCTTAAATGGAATTAATAGAAAGAATAAAAAAGCAGCAAAAAGTTCGATATTGTGAAAAGAAATCGCCCAACGATATTGAGTCTGGTCCTTTAGCATTTAACCTGAACAACCTCATTTCTCAATATGCAAGCACAAAATAATCTAAGATATGCTTGATATTTTTCTGTTTCCTTAAATCTGTTTGCATTCTGGACACAGTTGTCTTTTTTGAGTATGCGGAATTTATCTTGAGCAACATACTCTGTTATTTCTTCTGCACTATGAACCACTATTCCAGACTCTTTCGTAATACATTCTGGGGCACCACCAGTATCATAAACTACAACCGGTGTACCGCAAGCAGTTGCTTCAATATTAACAAGCCCAAGGACTTCCTCCCGCGTCGGGTTTACAAACACATCTGCCGCAGTATAAATTTCAGCCAGTTCCTTCTGGTCCTGCGTCCGGTGGATAGAAATCACGTTCTCCGGGAGCTGCTTGTCGATCTGTGCATCTGTTCCGACGAGAACAATCCGGTATTCCGCTCCAAGGCGGCGCGCAAGCGCAATAAAGCAGTCAAGGCCTTTTTGATAGCTCCATGCAAAGGAGACTCCCAGGACGATTTTTTTCTCTGCCGGAATGCCGTAGCGCTGCCTGAAATCGCTGGGCGTCGGCTTGAATATCTGAAGGTCAATTCCGTTGTGAATCACACGGATTGGATAGCCGCAAAGAAATGACTGCTCTGCAAGTCCGGCAAGCCATTTTGAAGGAGTTACAATCGTCAGATTTTCTACGCCGCAGAACCATTTTTGCTTCAGCCTCCACATGAACCCTGCATTGTCAAAGAGAGAGGCCGGATACTGCCGGTACTGCGGGCAATGGCCGCAGCCTGTCTTCCACTTTTCGCATTTGGCAATTGTAAAATGCGGGCAGTGGCCGGTAAACGCCCAGCAGTCATGCAGCGTCCAGACTACAGGAATCTCATGCTTCTTGATATAGCGGAACAGCATCGGCAGGTTGATATAGGAATCATGCAGATTATGAAGATGAATCACATCCGGGGAAAAGGCGTCCAGCCTTTTTAAAAGCCGATAGGTCGAAAACCACGCGAAGCAGCCGTTGAACCCTGTAATCCGGGCAAGCGCAACGCTGATTCTGCGGCTGAAAAATGTTCCGATGCGCACATAGCCGCAATCCGGCCCAGCTTCGCGGTTCGTTGTCGTAATCGGTGAAGCGCACAGAACCTCATGCCCCTGCCTTCTGGCAAGCTCCGCAATTCCAAACATGATCTTCCCTGTGCTGCCCTTTGCGCCGCCGTTAATCTGAACAATCCGCATGTGTTTCCCTTTCACTGCTGGTCGCTGAAAAATGTATAGCCCCTTCTCCGCATCGCCGCTTTCGCCGCCCGGAGCAGCGGCTTCGGCAGCCATTCCCTGAGCCAGGTGCGCAGCGCCAGCATCCATTCGTCCCGGCGCTTCATGGTTTCTCGGTTTCCCGAATAGATCGGGTTCTTATCAAAATAGGCCTGTGCTTTCGTCAGCACCTTTCCCTTTCGGATCACATCCAGAATGGGAAACTCATTCCGGCGGCTGTCGGCGCAGCGGGCGTGAAGCTGCCGCGCCATTTCAGTCAGCGCAACCTCATACTGCCAGGCATTGCGCGGCTGTCCCAGTGTCTTTTCCATGAAATCCTTGCGCCAAAGACCGGCGTACAGGCTGACAATGTAGTCTCCGGCCTGATTGTCCAGAAGAAAAATATCCTTTTCCAGCTCCGTCGCTTTCCGGTTTTTCAGGCTTTTCCTTGTCATCCTGAACAGGCGCAGATAATCAAGCCCCTGCGTCCGCATAATTTCAATATCGTCCGCAATCGTGACGGACAAGATCGGTTTTGTCAGAAAATAATCATCCAGCGTAAACAGAACGTATTCTGTCTTTACGTATGGCAAAACGGCGCGCAGGCGCTCTGTAATCTCTTTTCCCTCTCCGGCTGAAAAAACCGTAACGCCCGGAAATTCACAGTCGGTCGGCTTATCCGTGACCAGAAATGTTTCTGCGTTCCGGTCCGGCCAATTCTGATTCAGCAGTTGGATGTTGGCTTTCCACAAGTCAGAAAACTTATCGCAGGTTGAAATCAGAATGGTAAAATCAGAATTCATGGATGCTTTCCCGCTCCGCTTGTCTCATTTTTTCAATTGCATGCTCTATCACGCCTTCTGCCGTCCGGCAGCTGACAGCCAGATTATGGTTTTCCTGCGTAACCGCAATTGCCTGCTCATAATATTGCTTCTGCAGCGCCTGATTGCAGATCAGTTCCCGGATGGACGCGGCAAGCTCTTCTTTTCTTGAGCAGACCATAGCTGCATTTGTTTCCTGCATATAGGAAACAATCCCACTCTCCAGCGGCCCATAGGTCAGAATTGCCGCCCCGCTTGCAAGAGCGTCCGCCGCCTTTGTGGAAAGCGAATAACGGGAAAGGTTGATATCCTCCGGCGCAAAGCCCTCTACAATCACTGTGATATCACTCTCTGCCATACGCTTTTGAACCTGTGCATACGGGACTGACCCCATGTAAGCAACGTTTGCGTTGTCTCTGAGCATAGCGCAGACACTTTCGTCTTTTTCGTTTGAGTAAACCTCCAGCTTGTATTCCGGATTCAGGCAGCGCAGCGCGTCCCCGATTTCAAATAGAGATCGGTTCCGCCCCATTCCGATGTTTCCAAAATAGGTAATCACCGGGTTGTCCGTTTTGACCGAAGAAAACGGCTTTCTTTGAACGGTCGACGTCAGATAAACAGTTTGTCCATCCAAATGAAAAAACGAATTATACTTCTCTTTGATTTTATTGCTGATATAAATTGCGCTTCCCGGCCATGCCAGAACCTTGTCAATCAGCCTGCGGTATGTAGATTTGTACAGGTGATAAAACGGATTCCAGGTTTTTTCCGTATTAAAGTAATAATCGTCTCCAATACAGGAGACAATCGGAATTCGATATCTTTTTGCCGCATACAGTGCGATTTCCGGGATAAAATAATCATCCGAAAATGCCAGAAACACAGCCTCCGGCCTGAATTCATCGAGCCAGCGGTTCAGCTTCTCTGTACACCAGAAGCGCTTTCGCCAAAGGATGCCACGAAGAAGATGCGTGAGCGGCGTATGCTTTCTGCCGAGCTTATAGGCCGCCTCTATCTTTGCACTTCCTAGTTCGAGGTCATTGTCCCTCCATTCGGCTTCCAACTCGTCATAATGGAAGAGCACGCCTGTTTCGACACGCTTCCCAAGCCAGCGCTGCAGGATTCTGTGATCGGTAATCTGAAATAAAGTTTCACAGTGGCCCTTGCAGGGCTTTTTTGTATTGGAAAAAATCTGTGCCAGATTATCTTTTTCCCAGTTATGAAAATAGGCGTCAAATGCGCGCGAGGTCGATTTTGTGTTGTAGGGAACCGTCCCGACAATCAGCACTCTTGGATGCATACCGCATTCTCCTCAAACGGATTTTTTCTTTCTGCTTTTCTGTGCATCCCGCAAAAAAAATTTAAACATAACTTCTCGTAAATTATTTGGCGCCAGTGCCGAAGCAGTGCGAATTATACAGCTTGTTATATACTGTGCAGCATCAATGAACTGCTCATCCTTCATAAATCGGAATAGCTTGATCTGTGTCTTCACGTACTTCCATCCTGCACGCCGCTTGTACATCCCTGCTCCGGCCCTCATATGGAGCAGCGGCTGAGGGATATTGTATCCCTGATACCCGGCTATCAGCAGCCTGAGCCAAAGATAGTAGTCTTCCAGAAGATAAAAATCCTGATAGGAACCGACCGCTTCAATAGATGTTTTTTTATACATCACACACGGATGGTTGAATGGATTTCGCTTCTTTGCAAATTTAAGAATTTCCGCATTTGTCTCCGGCAAAATGCGTTTTGCCGTTACCTCATCCGGCTTCTGATCAAATTCTTCCACCGTCCCTGAGCAGATACTGATCTCCGGATGCTTCTGAAAAATTTTCAGCTGACTCTCGCAGCGGTCCGGATAGGCTATGTCGTCACTGTCCATTCTGGCAATCAGTTCGTTCCGGCAATAGGAAATCCCCACATTCAGTGCGTTTCCCAGACCACCGTTTTCTCTCAGCCTGATAAGATGCAGCGTATCTCCCATTTCAAGCTGCTTTGCTTCGATTACAGCATCGAGCTCCGGGCTAAGCGGGCCGTCGCATACCAATACAAAATCATCTGCGGGAACAGTCTGGACCTGAATACTTTCGATCGCTTGTTTCAGATATGCCGCATTCTCTTTATGGTAAACTGACATTAGAACAGAGTAGGCCTGATTTGCTATCATCTCCACTGCATCATTCTCCTGAAAACGAGGCATATCACACTTTATACGATAATCATGAAAAAAGAATCCGGACTGTTTTGAACAGAATTCTCAAATCTAGCCCCAGACTCCGGTTTTTGATATACTTCACGTCCAGGGCGACCTTTTCATGCGGCGCAAGCGCGCTGCCGCCCTCGACCTGCGCAAGGCCCGTGATGCCGGGCTTGACCCGCAGGCGCTCGGAAAAGCCGTGCACATGCTCCTCAAAGGCCTCGTAAAAGCACGCGCGCTCCGGCCGCGGGCCGACCAGCGTCATCGCGCCGCAGAGCGTGCACAGCAGCTGCGGCAGCTCGTCCAGATGGTATTTCCGGAGCGTGCGCCCCACGCGCGTCACGCGCGCGTCGTCCTCGCCGTCGCACCACTGCGCGCCGCCTTCCTCCGCATGGTCGCGCATGGTGCGGAACTTCAGAATCTCAAACGGCTTCCCGTTCAGCCCCAGCCGCTCCTGCCGGTAGATCACCGGCCCCGGCGAGGAAATCCGGACCAGCACCGCAATCACCAGCATCGGCACAAGCAGAACCGGCAGCGCAATCAGCGACGCCGCAAAATCAAACAGCCGCTTGAGCGCGTCGTACAGCCGCCGCGGCGGAAGCTCCGCCAGATTCTCCACATAGTAAATCTCGCCCTGCGCATAGTCGTACGGCATGCGCAGCGCCGGCTCCGCGCGCTCCAGAACCGCCGTCCCGGCGGAGCTCTGCGCGCGCGGCGCAGCGCCAGTTTCCATCACGTCCATACTCTCATCCCAATACTCTCGTCTTGCCGCGTGCTTCGCGCGCTCAGCGCTTCTCTTCCTCGTAAAACAGCGACAGGACCGTTTTTTGCAGGGCCTCGTCGTCCACATAGAATTCCGCAAAGCCGTCCTGAAGCTTCGCCTCGCCCGCAGGCGGCGGCAGAATCTCCAGCGTACACTGCTGCGCGCGCTCCATCAGCCGCTCCAGCTGCTGCGCCGTACAGTCCGAGCGCAGGCGCTCGCCCAGCGCAACAAGCGCGTCGGCCTCCGTATCCGCGTCCTGCGGCCTTTCCTGCCAGGCCTGCCAGAGCGCGCGCACGAAGCGCTCCTGCCGCGCCATACGGCTCTGGTTCGTCCCGTCGGAGACCGAGCGGCGCGCGCGCACATACAAAAGCGCCAGCTCCCCGCGCAGCACAACCGTTTGCCCCTGCTGCAGCTGCGGGTCCACCGAGGTCATGTCCTCCTCAATTTCAACCGGGACGCCCCCGGCCAGATCCGCCAGAATCGGCACCGCGTCCATGTTGAGCGCCGCGTAGTGGTCAATGTGCTGCCCGAAGAGCAGGTTTTCCACCGCGCGGAGGGTATTTTTGCAGCTGTCGTCCCCGCCGCTGCCATAGGTGTGCGCAAGGCAGAGCTGCTCCACCCGGCTCATGGAGGGCTGGCCGTCGACGTCCAGCTTCCAGACCGTGGTCATCGTGTCGCGGTTCAGCGGGAGCACCGTGCAGGTGTCGGCCTGCTTGTCCAGCACCACCAGCATCAGAAAATCGTTCTGCTGCTTGTTGAGATATTCCTCATAGGCCTCGTAGTCCGAATTCTTGTCGAGCCCCACCACGAGGATGCTTTCTATGCCGCTGCGCGGACGGTAGGCCTTGCCCGCATAGTACAGGACCTCCCCCGCGCTCTGCGCCGTCTGCCCGTCCGCCGCACTCTGCGCCGGGCGCGGCTGCAGAAGTCTCACCGCCAGCAGCACGAGCGCGAATAACAGCGCCGTCAGCCCGCAGGCCAGAATTCCGCGCAGCGTCCTCTTGCCGATTCTGAACATCCGGGGCTTTTAGCCTTCCTTCCGGCGCAGCGCCGCAAACGCGAGCCCCGCAGCAAACACAACCGCCAGCGCGGCCGGCAGCGCCGTCAGAAGCGGGCGGCCGGTCTTCGGCGAGGTGGGCACAGACCCATCCTGCCCATCCTGCGCGGCGCCCGCGCGCGGCGTGCTGACCGCAAAGATCACGTAGCCCAGGTTATAGAACGTGATGTCCACGGTTCCGTCGGCGTTGAAGTGCAGCCTGGAGCCTGTAATCTCCTCCCAGCTGCCGTCCGGCAGGCTGTGCAGGACATGCAGCGTCTCGCCGTCCTTGAGCTCCGTCAGGAAGCGGATGGTGACGCTTCCGCCGTCCTCCAGGCAGGGATACAGGGACTCGGCAAGCTCGAGCTCGAAAATCTTCGTGACCGTCAGCTGCGTGTCGTCGCCAAGGCGTGTCTGAAGGTCCTTCACCTTGTCCGAAAGGCCGGACGGCTCCTCCTTCAGCTCTGCAAAATACACGTCCTTTTCATTCACCAGCTCCAGGAATTTCCCGTCCCGGTCGGAGGTCCAGCCGACATAATCGCCGGGCGCGACGATCCCGTTGATCGGCACCAGGCGCTGCTCGGAGCTGCTGGGAATCTCCGCGCCGTACACCGCCGCGCAGCAGCCCAGCACCAGCGCCAGCGCCAGAATCATGCATGCAGCTCTTTTCATTCTTATTTCCTCCCTTATTCCAGTGTCTGTATCAGCTTTGCAAGCACCAAAAAGCGTTTTGAATAGTCCCCGCCATAGCAGGTGGACAAAATTACAATCCGGTCGTCCGGACTCACCGAGGCCCCCTCGGCAATCACCGCGTCCAGCGCACGGCTGTGCAGCGCCTCGTCAAAGAAGGCGGCAAACTGCGCCGCGTCCGTAAAATCGCAGCTGTAGAGAATATGTCGGTCGTCAAAGGGCACGGCGGCGAAGATTTCATAGTGCAGCTCGCGCGACCTCTGGTACAGGACCAGCTCGCTGAGCGCCTGCAGGCCTTCAGGCGAGGAATAGGTCGACTGGAGGCTGCTGAACATCGTGCCGTCGTACATCTGGTGGCCGTAAATCAGGGTCACAGGGTCGTCCAGCGTCGCCGTATTGTACGTGGACTCGGTATAAATCGCGCCAGCCGCGGAAATATTCCCGTCGACGTCGTGCTTCAGATAGTAGCTGTCTTCCCCCGCCCGCTGAACCAGGGGCTCGCTGATCTGCGTGCCCGGAATATCCAGCCAGGCGTAGATATCGGCGTTCTGCCGCTGCAGGGCCTCAAAGTCAATCGGGCTGCGGTAGGGCGCCTTCTGAATCCGCGGCAGCGGCTCCAGCTCCTCCGGCTCCTGCAGGGCGGTTTGCCCGGCTTGCCTGGAATCGGACGCCTGCGGCGTCTGATCGGCGGCGGCCTCGCGCAGGGCCTGCGCGGTCCTTTCCGCGGCGGTCTGCGGCTTCTGCCCGCAAGCGCCAAGCAGCACGCAGCCGAGCAGCGCCAGACTCAGGCACAGCCATTTACGCATCGGGCACACATCCTTCCTGCCAGAGCGCCTCCTCCGCGTGGAAAAACTCCGCGGCAAAGGCCGGCCCGAAGCACTTTTCCAGCTTCGCCGCAGCCTCGCCCATGCGGGGCGGCCGGATGTTCAGATTGTGGCAGTCCGAGGCCAGAAAGCGGACCGTCCCCTGCCGCAGCATGCGGCCGGCGCGGCTGGCGCTGCCCAGGCGCAGAAGTGAGGAGGCGTTGACCTGCATCTGAACCCCGCGCTCGGCGAGCCACGGCCATATACTCCTGCCCTGAAGGGAAAAGTAGCGCTCTACATGCGCAAGCACAACGGTAAAGCCGCGCTCGGCAATCTCCAGGGTCTCAGACAGCACGCGCTCCGGCCACGGCTCAAACGGAAGTTCAAGCAGCAGCAGCCTGCTTCCGCCGATACAGAAGCTTGAAAGCTGCTGCATCTGGCTGACGCCCCGGTAGTAGGCAAGCTCCGCGCCAAGTACGATACGCGGAAGCTCCGGCGTAAGCGCCGGCAAAAGCCGCTGCCAGGCCTCCTCCCGCCGGGTAAAAAAGCCGTCCGGCGTGTCGGTATCGGCGTAAAAGTGCGGCGTCGCCGCGACAAGCGAAACCTGCTGCCGCGCCAAAAGGCGGAGCAGCGCAAGGCTTTCTTCCACGCTGCCGCTCCCGTCGTCGACGGACGGCAGAATGTGTGTGTGCAGGTCAATCATGCTTTCTCAGCCTTCTGTGCCTCCGGCGCGGGCTTCGCCCGCCGCCGGCGCTGCTCTTCCTCCCGGCGTCGCTTCTCCGCGGCAGCATAATAGCCGTAATCATAGCGGTATGCATACTTGCTGCCGTATTTTTTGCCATAGCGCTTGCCGCCGGTCTCCGCCGTGTCGTCAAAGGTCATGACAAAGCCCAGGAGCTTGACCTGCGTGAACTCCAGCTGGCGCATGGTGATATCCAGCGCGCGCCGGTCCGTATAATTTTTCCGCACCACGACAATGACGCCGCTCAGCAGCGGAGAAATTGTCAGCGTGTCGGAAACCACCGTAACGGGCGGCAGGTCGCATAGAATATAGTCAAAGTGCGCGCGGAAGCCGTCCAGCAGCGTCCGCATCCGCTCAGAGCCCAGAAGCTCCGACGGGTTCGGCGGCAGATCGCCGGCCGTCAGCACGAACAGGTTTTCATGAATGCCGGATTTCTGCAGCGCATCCGTCTGCAGGGCCGAGCCGACCAGCAGGTTTGAAAGCCCCGGCGTTTTGGAAATCGGCAGGGACTTGTGCATAACCGGCAGGCGCATGTCCATCTCGATCAGCAGAACCCGTTTATCGGCTTCGGCAATGGAATAGGCCAGATTGACCGCTGTGGTCGACTTTCCCTCGCCCTGCACGGAGCTGGTGATGCCGAATACGCGGCAGTTCTCCTCGTCCGGGAGGCTGAACATCACGTTCGTCCGGAGCAGCTTATACGCCTCGGCCGCCGAAAAGCTGAGCTTGCTGCCGATCATGGTGCGGCGGATTCTGGAGTCCTCCGCGCTGCTGTGTACCATCTTACTCAAGTCGTTTTCTCCTTTTTCGGCGTCTCATAGCCGCTGCGGTAGGCCGCCGCGCCGGGCGCGGCCAGATCCGGAATCACGGCCAGAATCGGCTGCTCGTAGCGCTGGGCAAGGTCCTCCTCGCCGTGCAGCTTTTCATCAAAGATTTCGCGCAGGCAGATGATCGCCGCGATCAGCACCAGCCCCAGAAGCATCCCGAGCGCGGTGTTGCGCGTGTAGCTCGGCGAGGCAATCTCGGAGGGCACGATGGCATAGTCGACAATCTTGACCGAGCTTCCGTCGACAATCTCCGCAATCCGGTCCGGCAGGATATCCGCAATCGCGTTTGCGATGCGCTCGGCCTCCTGCGGGTCGGCGGAGGTCACGTCGATGGAAAAGACCTCCGTGGAATTGACGGCCCCGGCCTCTACCATCTTGCTCAGCTGCCGGTAGGTATAGGGGACGCCGGTGCGGGAAATGACCTCGTTGAGCGTGCCCCGTGTCTTCAGAATCACCGTGTAGGTATCGACCAGGCTCTGCGAGGCCGCAAGGTCGCCCGCGGAAATGCTGACCTTCGTGCTGCCGACGCTGATGGCGCTGTTGTTGACATACATCATCGCCGTTGCCTTATAAAGCGGCGTAACCAGGAAGAAGGTGTAGCTGAAGGCCAGCGCACCGCACAGCAGCGTGACCAGCATGATCAGCCAGAACCGTTTCCACAGCGCCCGCGCCAGGCGCAGAAGATCAATTTCATAATAATCCGTTTTGTTTCTGTTCATGTACGACTCCTGTTTTGCCGCGTTCCATGCCGCAGGATCGGCCGCGCCCATAGCGTGCGGCGGTCTGACAGCCATTTCCGGCCCGGTCGGACCAAATATCGTATATAGTATAATCTCTGCGGCGGCAATAATCAAGAGTGCAAAGTATAACTGAACAGCTTTTTTCCAAAAAACAGGAGAAGTAATTTTTTTCGTCAGATTTTTAAGGCGCGCAAGCGCCCCGGGCCGCGCGGGCCCGCCCTTCCCCTCTCGGAGGAATTATAACGCGTTCACCCATGAACGACGCAAGAGGCTTCGTGTGAAAAAAACGAAAATTTTGGCATAACGGGGCGCTCAGCCCTGCGCCGGCTCCGTCAGGACCCTGCCCGCCTGCACATGCAGGTGCTTCTGCGCCAGCGCAAGGGCCGCAGGCCGGTGCGTCACGGCGATGCAGGTCCTGCCCGGAAGCGCGCGCAGGCGCGCAAGCACCTCGCGCTCGGTATCCGCGTCCAGCGCGCTTGTCGCCTCGTCCAGCAGCAGCACGCCCGCGCCGCTTAATACCGCGCGCGCAATCGCCACGCGCTGCGCCTGCCCCTCGGACAGGCCCGCGGCGTTTTCGCCGAGCGGCGTATCGAGCCCCTGCGGCAGCTCCGGCAAAAACGCGTCCATGCAGCTGGCCGTGACCGCCTGCGCAAGCTCCGCCTGTGTCGCGCCGGGCCGTACAAGCGTCAGATTCTCCCGCAGGGTTCCGCTGAAGAGCAGATTCCCCTGCGGCACATAGGAAAACAGGGGGCGCGTCCCGGGCCCCAGCGGAATTTCGCCCCGGTCCGTCCGGAGCGTCAGCGCGCCGCCGTCCGGGCGGCAGACCCCGAGCAGAAGCCGGAAAAGCGTGCTCTTGCCCGCGCCCGATTCGCCGGTGATTACGGTAAAGCAGCCCTTCGGAATGGAAAAATCCGCGTCCTGCAGGACCCTCTCGCGGTCATAGGTAAAGCTCAGCCCCCGTGCGTCGATGCTCATGAGCGCATCGTAGACCGCCGGCGCGTCGATGCGCTGGAGGGGCGGCTCCTCTGGAAGCGCGTCCAGCTCCATCAGCCGCTCGCACGAGCCCAGCATCGCAATCAGCTGCGGCATCACACCCGACAGATTCACAAACGGCCCCTGCAGCTGGCTGACCAGCGCGGTCATTGCGCTGAGGTCTCCAAAGCTCATCCGCCC
>CAKUHJ010000040.1 GCA_934655935.1 uncultured Oscillospiraceae bacterium
CCGCTGAGTCTGGTTTTCTGAGCTTCAAAAAAGTTCAGAAAACCGCCTTATTGAACGCGAAGGGGGGCTTTCTGCCCCCCTTCACACTGCCCTGCTACTCTGGCGCAGAGCTACAGATCAAAGTTTTTTGACAGCCTCAGATCTCTTGTAAAATAAAATCTGAGTATAGCTTCCCTTTCCGCTGCTTTTTAGAGCAGTCAGCAATGATTGGGTGCATAGAGGTTTTCTGGATCGATTGTTAGGAAGCTGCGGCCGCGCCGAAGAAGAACTTTCTTAGCTGGCAAAGCTGCGCCCGGGTACATTTGAGGGGCAACAGCACCATAATCGGTCCTTCCCTTGCTCGTGAGAATCACTTCTTCACCCAAAAAGCTTGGAACTTCACAGGGCGCAATGTGACCGGCAAGCGCATCTTCGAGAATTGCGATTGCGTTTGGCAAGCAGCCAGGATCTAATGGTCCGCCGAGCGGACGGAAGTCATGATGCCCGTTATAGATGCCGTCATAAAAGAATACTTGTTAAATTCCAAGCTCGCTGCGCAGCTGCGTATAGAGGGCCAGCTCTTTGAGAAATACGCCGGCGCCCGGAAGCGCTTCCAGCTCGGTGAGAAACACGGTGAGCTCCTGTCCGGGCCCAAAGGTGCTGCGGACAAAGCTAAGCGCGTTTTTAAGGTGCGTGCGGAGCGCGGCTGCATCTGCGGTTTGCTGCGCATTCTGCCCGCGCAGCGCCTGCTGCAGCGGGGCAAGGCTTTCCGCTCCGTCCAGAAGCGGGTGCACAAGGGCACAGAAGCGGTGCTCTGCGGCGGCTTCCTCCGGGCTGAGCGCGCCGCAGGCTTTCCGGATTTCCATAGCGCGCTCTCTGCGCGCAAGATTTTCCCGTGCACTCTGCAGCGGCTGCGCCGCCCGGTCCAGCGCGGAAAGAAAGCTGTCCAGGCTCTGCTGCAGCGCTTTCCGGCTGCGCCAGGCGGAAAGCTCGCGCCCGAGCGCGTGCAGAAGAAACTGCACGGCGGCCAGGCGGCCGTCAAAGCGCAGCGCGCGCAGCGGCTCCGCGCAGCCGCCAGCTTCGCCGGTGAGAATCTGCGGCAGCGGCAGCGTGCCCAGACTGGCGCGATACAGGCGATAAAAGGCCGTAAACGACGCGGCAATCTCCTCGTGCTGCAGAAACTCTCCAAAGAGGCTTTCCTCCACCGGGAACGAAAGTCGTTCATAGCTGAAAAGCGTGCGGGACAGGTCCTCCCAGCTGCGCGCGGTGACAAAGCTTCTGCCGTGCGCGTGCGCCTGAACCGTGAAGAAATGCTCCGGCTGAAGCTCCAGATAGGAAACGATGGCCGGGTGCAGGCCGCGCGCAAGCGCGTAGCGCCGCCAGACCGGGTAGCTCTGCGCAATCTCCAGAAGGCGGACGCGGTCCATTGTGGCGGTATCGAACAGGCGCGCGGACTGGTTATACTGCGGCGGGTTGCCCGCCGCGACGATGACCCAGCCCTCCGGCAGCCGGTGCGTGCCGAACTGCTTGCTCTGCAGCAGCTGCAGTATGGCGGGCGTCAGCGTCTCGGAGACACAGTTGATTTCGTCCAGGAAGAGAATGCCGGTTTGCTGCCCGCTCTGCTCCATGCGGTCATAGACGGCGGCCAGAATTTCGCTCATGGTGTATTCCGTCGCGGAAACGATCCTCCCGCCGTATTGCTTTTCCCGGATCAGCGGCAGGCCCAGCGCGCTCTGGCGCGTATGGTGGGTCATGGTGTAGCAGACAAGGCTGACGCCAAGCTCCTGCGCAAGCTGGGAAAGAATTGCGGTCTTGCCGATTCCGGGCGGCCCCAGCAGAAACAGCGGCCTCTGCGAAACGGCGGGGATGCAGAGCTGGCCTGTCTCGTCGCGCTCGGTGTAGGCGCGCACAGCGCGCCGGATTTCCTCCTTGGCCTGGCTTATATCCATCCTTCGTCCCTCCCGGGTTTGTCCGCCTGCAGGACCAGCGTCCGGGCCCAGGGCGGAATGTTGATATCGTCGTAGCGGTGCTCCAGCATCACGAACGCCACCGGATAATCGGGCGCCCGCTCCGGAAACACGCCGTAGCCGTCCGTAAAATACAGAACGCCGCCCAGCCGCGGCAGCTCTCCGCTCTCCACCAGCCGGTCAATATGACGGAAGGCCGGGCGGAAGTCCGTTCCGCCGCCGCCGTAGAGCTCCAGATGCTCCAGGTACCACTGAAATTCGTCCAGCGTGGTCAGGAGCGTGTCCTGCTGCAGCGCGCAGTCGCACTGCAGGATATAAAGCCGAAAGCGCTCGAAGAACAGGCGCTGCGTGCATAAAATCGCGTGCACCGCGCTCAGGAACCACGCCGTAAGGCCGCGCGAGCAGGAGGCGGAGGTGTCCAGCACGATTGCAAGCTCGCTGAGGCGGCGCTCCTCCGTGTATTCCAGCTCCTCAAACAGCGGCGTGCCGCAGAGGCGGAGGCCGCTGAGATACCAGGCGTAGGAAAAATCGTCCCCGGTTACGTGCCGGTTTTCCTGCACGGCGGAAAACGCACGCAGCAAGGCTGCAAAGCGCGTGTGGTTTTCCGGCAGCTGCGGCAGCTCCAGCCGCTGCCCGGCTGTGCCCGCGCCGATTTTCGGCCGCTCCGGAAGAAGATACGGCCGGAGCTTTTCCTTCTGCCGCTGCCAGAGCGCGGAAAGCGAATCGCCGCCTTCCGCGGCGGCGCGGCTGCACGCGGGCGAGGAGGCGGTCCAGAAGCTGTGACTGTCGTGCGCGAAGGCGGCGCGCAGCGCATCCGGCGGAAGGGGAAAATCGGGCTCCTGAAGCGCATCGCAGACGGCTGCGGAGGAAAACGCGCGCTCTGCCTGCAGGGCGTAATAGACCTGCCCGGCGACGCCGTCCATCGGCAGCGAGAGAAGCCTGCGGGAAAGAAGCTCCGCGCTGATATCGCAGGCCAGGGACCAGAGGCCCGCCTCCCGCCGGCCCCGCTGCCACGGGTGGCCCAGCATCGCGTGCAGCACGCTGTGCAGGAGCACCATCCCGGCCTGCTCCGGGGAGGCGAGCAGCGCTTCGGGCGCGTAGAAAAATGCGCCGTCGGTTCCGCTTTCCGATGCGGGCTGCCAGTCAAGAAGGCCCAGCGGCAGCGCCAGCAGGGGAAGCCTGCGGTAAAGGCCTCCGCGCAGCCGCTGGTAAAGCGCTGCGCCGGAGCCAGCGGAAACAGGCATAGCGTTTCCTCCTTTCCGCGGATGTGCTTCCGCGCATTTCGGGCCGGCGCACGCAGGTGCGCCGGCCCGAAGATTCTATCATGGCGCCTCAGGACGCGCGGATTTCAAACGAGGCGCTGGTCAGAAGCTGCCCGTTCAGCAGCAGCTCCAGCGTGTACTTTCCGGCGGTCTGCGGCGTGCGCGGGAAGGAACCGACAAACTTTTTCTGCTCCCACATGGCGCTCCAGTCGGTCTGGGTGAGCGCAAGGTCGACAAGCTTTCCGTCCTCGCTGCGCACAATGGCCAGGACGTCCATGCTTTCCGCCTCCGCGTCGATGGTCTGGATGGCCTCGACCGCGTAGGCGATGGACTCCGTGGGCCGGAACCAGGTCCTTGCCGTCGCAAGATTCAGGTAGGTCCAGTTTTCCTGCGTGGGCGTGAGGAACAGGCCCGTGTAGACGCTGCTCAGCCCGTGGCCGGAGAATTTTTCGGCCTCGGGCGTCGACACGCTGCATCTGGTTTCGCCGTCCAGGGAATCTCCGCTCTTCAGGGTCAGGGAGAAATCGTACTCCGCGCCGGGAACGAGCGCAGAAAGCGGAAGCTCAACGGACATTTCCGCAGATTCGGCGCTCTGCTTCAGATCCTCCATCCCGTTCGGCCAGTATGTAAGCGTCCAGTTCGGGTCGGTGGGGTCCGCCTCGCAGGCCCACTTGACGCGGACGCTCTTCGGCTTGTCGTTCTCGTCGGAGAGAATGCTCGCCGTGAGATTTGTAACGACGGGGACGGTCGGGGTAATCTTGGTCGATACGCTGTAGAGCATGCTGGGCGCGGAAATGAGAATTTCGTAGGTCTGCCCGGAGGTCAGGTTTTCAAAGGTCACCGTCGGCGCGGAGACGACCTGCGTGTCGCTGGAGCCGTCGGGCGCGGTGATGACCACCGTCCAGGCCTCCGGCGCTTCGCCGGTGTATTTCCAGGAGAGAATGGCCGTGGAGCTGGACAGGGCGACCGTCGGGTTGCCGTCGAGCTCGACCGTCGGAACCGTGGAGAAGCTGACGGTGGTCTGGCCGGAGAGCTGCGTGCCCTCGGGCGGCTGGAGCGCGAAGGTGTATTCCTTGTTGGATTCCAGATTGCCGATGACGGCGGTGTGGCCCTCAAACATGGCGCTCTTTGCGTCCACGCCCTCGGCATAGTAGCTGACGGTCCAGCTGCCGGGGTCGGGCCCGTCCAGAATGATGAGGTTCAGCTCCGCCTGCGTCAGGGAGATGGGCGTGGCGGTAAAGCTCAGGATCTCGGTCTTGGCGACGGTACTTGCCGTGATGGAGGAGACGCCCGTGATTTCCTCGCCCTGCGCGCTTTCGGCAGAGATGGTATACTGCGAGCCGGACACAAGCCCGTCAAAGGTATAGGTGCTGCCGGTAAAGAAGGGCTGCTGCATTTTTGTGCCGAACTGGTCGGTGCACACGACGTTGAAGGAGCTGTTCTTCTCGGGCGAATCGACGGCGACCGTCAGATAATCAAGGCCGCTTTCAAGCACATTGATGGACTCTACGTGCAGCCGCTTCGGCGCAAAGAACAGGAAGTAGGCGCCGGTTACAAGCGCTGCGATCAGCAGCACGCCGCACACCAGCGGCGCAATCCACTTTTTCCGCCTGCGGCGTCTGCGCGGCGCGGCGGAATCGGCGGCGTCTGCCTCCGGCTCGTCCTCCGCCGGCTCCAGCGAGCTTGCCACGGCCTTGGCGTCCTTGCCGGACGCCTCCTTATGGACAGAATCGATGATGGAGTTGAGCATCTGCGTATCGGGGGAGAAGCTCTGCTTGAAATCCTCCGGCATCTGCCCGGCGTCGGCGAAGCTGACCGGCTCGACGGCCTCCTCGTCCGCCTCCGGATCAATGGGCTCCGGCTCGCCGGCAATCGGCGGGACGATGAGCGTGTCGGAGGTCTCGTTGCGCTTGGCGTAGGCGAGAAGCTCCGCCTTGAACTCCTCCGGCGTCTGGTAGCGGTCCTGCGGGGAAAAGGCGCAGGCCTTCAGGATGATTTCGGAAAGCTCGTAATCGGCGTACATCGGCGTCGGAAGCGACTCGCCTGTGACGCGCTTTTTGTCCGCCGTGCGCGCGGAGGTGTTTTCATCCTCAAACGGGCCGTGGCCGCCGTTGTAAATGCGGTAGAGAATCATGCCGACGGAATAGATA
The DNA here is from genome assembly GCA_934655935.1 of uncultured Oscillospiraceae bacterium. Taxonomy (GTDB): domain Bacteria; phylum Bacillota; class Clostridia; order Oscillospirales; family Oscillospiraceae; genus CAG-170. Next base: position 5,359 of record CAKUHJ010000040.1, read on the forward strand.
TCCGTCGTCGGCTCGATGCTGCCGATGAGGCTGAAGAGCTCGGGCGCGGAGTAGGAGCTCAGCATACTCTCCGGCATGGAGCAGAATTTGAGCTCTTCGATTTTCGCAAGGCCGAGATCCCCGAGCAGGAAGTGGCCCTGATTGGTCAGATAGACGTTCGACGGCTTGACGTCGCGGTGAATCAGCCCCGCGTCGCGCAGGTCCATCAGCGCGCTGCAAAGATCCAGACCCAGGCTGATGGCGCAGCTGTGCGTCATGGCGTTGTCATGAAGATAGTCGACCAGCGTCTTGCGGTATTCTGCCAGAAGATAGACCTCAAAGCCGACCTCGTCCTCCTTGGGGACAATTTGGTAGCTGCGGAAGCAGCCGAGATTCGGACTTTCGGAGAGCTTTTCCAGCGTTTCCAGCTCCGTCTGGTAGTCCGTAACGACCTGCTGGTAATACGCCTGCGCCTGCTCCTCGTTTTCTGCGGCGCCCGTATAGATCAGCGCGTCGACCTGCTTGCGCGATTCCGGAACCCGGATGTGCTTGAGAATATAGCTCTGGCCGCTTTTCTGGCTCCGGACAATATAAACAGAAGTTCCGCCGCGCGCGCCGATGCACTTGACCAGTTCCATGCTGTCCAGCAGCGGAGAAATCATTTTCAATTCAGGCAAAGCATACGCCCCCTTTATTTAAAGACCACTTTATTCTAAGCTATTTTCGAAAAAAATGCAACACAATATATTGACGAATCCACTTGGAATCGCGGGCAAATTGTGATATAGTGTCTGGAGTATACCCGAGAACAAGCGCCGCGCGCCGGCCTCTGCCTGCGCGCGGGTCCGGAAATCTGGAGGCATTTCATGGAACTGAAAACCTGTGAATATTGTGCGACCGCCTATGACGCGTCGCTGGAGCAGTGCCCGCTCTGCGGCCGGCCGTCCGGCGGCGCCCCGCGCCGCGGCGGAAAGCGGCTGAAAAAGCCGGAGCGTCCGGCGCGCGCGCCCAAAAACGAAAATCCCGGCCAGCCGGAGGAGCCCTTGTACGCGATTCCAAAATGGATGATGAAGCTCATCTGTGCCAGCCTTGGCGCGGCGGTGCTCGCCGGAGCGATTTTCGCGGTTTCGCAGCTGGGCTGGTGTCCGTGGCGCGTGCAGACGCAGCCGGCGCAGCAGTCCGGCACGGAGCTGAGCGAGCCTGCGCAGCCCGCCGCACCCGCGGAAACCAAGCCGACCGAGCAGCAGTATATGAACGAGGAGGACCGGCCGCAGCCGGAGGAGTCTGCGCCGGAGAGTACGCCGGTTGCATGCGAAAGCCTGACGCTTTCTGCGCCGTCCATCACCTTTGACGAGGCCGGACGCTTTTTTAACCTGACCTTTACGCGCCTGCCGGAAGGCTGTGAGGAGGAGGTGCTCTTCTCCTCCAGCGACGATTCGATTGCCTCGGTCAACGCGCACGGCAAAATCACCGCCGTCAACGCCGGCAGCGCCATCATTACCGCGCAGTGCGGCCAGCAGAGCGCAACGTGCCTGGTGACGTGCGACTTTTCCTACATCGCGCCGGAAAACAACGCGCAGAGTGCGGAGGCCAAGCTGAACCGGGACGACATGAGCTTTGCCAACGCCGGAGAGCATTTCCCCCTGAACGTGGAGAATCTGCCGGACGGCGTCACGGTTTCCTACCGCAGCGCCGACGAGGCGGTCGCGGCCGTCTCGGAGGCCGGGCTTGTCACCGCGGTCGGCGGCGGCACGACGACGGTTACGGCCTCGCTTTCCAACGGCCAGAGCCTGCAGTGCATCGTCCGGTGCGCCTTCGGCGAGTCGGGCGGCACGGGCAGCGCGTGCACCATCAGCCACAGCGACGTCACCATGGGAATCCTGAATGAAAAGTTCCAGCTGACGCTCAAGGACGCCGACGGAACCAAAATCTCCAACCTTCTCTGGGTTTCCTCAGACAGCTCCATCTGCTCTGTGGACGGCAGCGGCGTTGTGACGGCGGTGGGCGAGGGAACCGCTTATGTATCGACCACCTACGACGGCGTCAGCTACCAGTGCATTGTCCGCTGCAGCTTCCGCTGAGCAGAAAACTTTTACGGGAACGCAGGCCATGCCGCCGCGTTCCCGTATTTTGTTCAGGCGGCTTCGTTCCGCTTCCGGAACAGCAGCGTCACGCACCACAGCCCGGCAAGGCCCACCAGCGCATAGACGATCCGGCTGACCGTCGCGGTCTGGCCGCCGAAAATCCACGCCACCAGATCAAAGCGTGCAAAGCCAATCAGGCCCCAGTTGATGGCGCCGACAATTGCAAGAATCAGACAGAGCATATCCATGGTTCAATCATTTCCTTTCCTTTGCGTCAGCTGACGCTCGTGGTTGTTCCGGAGATAGTATGGGCCGGTTTTGCGCGTCTCATTCAGCCGCTGGAAAGAAATTCTCAAAAATCGGTTGCTTTTGGGGGTAAAAGCTGTATAATGAAAACTGGTGAAAAACTTTTTTAGGCGTCATAAGCGTGTGTGCCCTTGTCAGCTGACGCAAAAATTGTTGATATTACATGTAAGATTAAGAAAGGTGAACCGCGATGAATGCTTTTTTACCCGCTGATATTCTGCTCCCGAAGACAGACCATATGGAAAAGTGGGCGGTCATTGCCTGCGACCAGTTTACCTCGGACGCTGCGTACTGGGATCGCGTGCGCAAGAACGCAGAGGGCGCCGTTTCCACCATCAACCTGATCCTTCCCGAGGCGGAGCTTGGCACCGAGAAGGAGGCCGCGCACACGGCTGAGATCAACGCCACCATGAAAAAGTATATGGACGAGGATGTGTTCACGGTTTATCCCAACAGCTTTGTCTATGTGGAGCGGACGCTGGAGAACGGCTCTGTCCGCGAGGGTCTGGTCGGCATGGTGGACCTGGACGCCTACGATTACTCCACCGGCGCGACCAGCGCAATCCGCGCCACGGAGCGCACCGTCGCCGAGCGTATCCCGCCCCGCCAGCGCGTCCGCCGCGACGCGCCCATTGAGCTGCCGCATATTCTGATGCTCTGCGACGACCATGACAAGAAGCTGATCGAGCCCATCGGTGCGAAGAAGGACAGCCTCAGAAAGCTCTACGACTTTGACCTTATGGAGGGCGGCGGCCATATCGCCGGCTGGCTGGTCGAGGGCAAGGATGTGGACGAATTCAATAAGGCGCTGGAGGAATACTCCGCCACCGTGGGCGAAAAATACAAGGGCCTCAAGGGTGTGCCGATGGTCTTCGCCGTCGGCGACGGCAACCATTCCCTGGCCACGGCCAAGAGCTGCTATGAGGAGCTCAAGAAGAACAACCCCGGCAAGGACCTTTCAGACCATCCGGCAAGATATGCGCTGGTGGAGCTTGAAAACATCCACGATCCGGCGCAGGCGTTTGAGCCGATTCACCGCGTGATCTTCAAAACGGAGCCCAGGAAGCTGCTCCAGGCGCTGGAGGAAAGCTGCTGCGCGCAGACCGGCTTCCCGGTCAAGTGGTACATTGGCGAGGAATCCGGCACGGTGCATCTGGATAAGAACAAGGGCGAGCTTGCCGTCGGCGTTCTGCAGCACTTCCTTGACGAGTATCTGAAGTCCAATCCCGGCGAGATCGACTACATCCACGACGACGATGCGCTGATTGACCTTGCCAGGCAGCCAGACGCCATCGGCTTCCTGCTGCCCGCGATGGAAAAGAGCCAGCTGTTCCGCGGCGTGATTGCCGACGGCATTCTTCCCAGAAAGACGTTCTCCATGGGCCACAGCCGCGAGAAGAGATATTACCTGGAAGGCAGAAAAATCAATGAATGAACACTTGCACGCAAGGCGCGTTCGCGAAGGTCAACCTGACGCTCGACGTTCTGGACCTCCGGCCGGACGGCTATCACAATCTGAAATCGGTCATGCAGGCGATCTCCCTGCATGACGACGTCACCGTCTGCCTGCAGACCGGCCGGCCCTGGGCGGTTCACTGCTACCGGGAGGTTCTGCCGGACGGCGGGGAGGAGGCCGAGCTTCTGACCGACGGCCTTCCGCAGGACGAAGAGAATCTTGCCTGGAAGGCGGCGGAGGCCTTTTTCGCCAGAACCGGCAGGGGCAGGCAGCCGGACGGCCTGGAGATTTTCATCAGCAAACGCATTCCGCTCGGCGCGGGCCTGGGCGGCGGCAGCGCGGACGCTGCGGCGGTACTGAAGGCGCTCAATCAGCTCACCGGCGCGCCGTTGTCCATTGCCGCGCTCTGCGAGCTCGGCGCGCAGGTCGGAAGCGACGTGCCGTTCTGCGTTCTGGGCGGCACGGCGCTGGTGGAGGGACGGGGAGAGCTTCTGACCCGTCTGCCGGAAACGCCGGAGATGTTCTATGTGGTCTGCCAGCCGGACTTCTCCGTCTCCACGGCGGAGCTCTACAGGAAGCTGGATGAGACGTTCGTGGAAAAGCGCCCCAACCACCGGGATATGATTGCCAACCTCCAGAAGGGGGAGCTTCTCGGCGTGGGCGGAAGCCTGTGCAATGTGTTTGAGCCGCTGGTTCTGAAGGAGCATTTTGACCTTAATTATATCCGCTCCATGATGATCACCTACGGCGCCTATGGCGCGCAGATGACCGGCACAGGCTCTGCAGTTTTCGGAATCTACGATTCGTTTGAATACGCAACCGTCGCCTGCACGATGCTCAAGGACCGGTATCAGAAGGTTTTCCTTGCGAAGAATGTATAAAAATTAAAAATACCGTCCATGCTTACAAAAAATCAGCATGGGCGGTGTTTTTATGTCACTCCGGAGAAAAAGAAGGCTGCAGCTTGCAGCGGCAGTTCTGGCGGTACTTACGGCGGCTTCCTGCGTATATCTGCAAAGCGCGCAGAAAAGCCTTGCAGGAAAGCTGATCCGGCTTCACGTGGTTGCAAATTCGGATTCCGCAGCCGATCAGGCGCGGAAGCTTCAGGTGCGCGACGCGGTTCTGGCCTGCGCGCAGCAGGCGCTTGCGGATGCGGAGGACCCCCGCGCGGCGCTTGCGGAGGCGCTGCCGGCGCTGCAGCAGGCGGCGCAGGAAAGACTCCGCGCGCTGGGCGACGGCAGCCCCGTGACGGTCACGCTCTGTAAGGAGCGCTTTCCCACGCGCGCCTATGAGACGTTCTCTCTCCCGGCCGGCGTCTACGAGTCTCTGCGCGTCCGCATCGGAAGCGCCCAGGGGCACAACTGGTGGTGCGTGGTTTTCCCGGCCCTGTGCATGAGCGCAGGCATGGACGAGCTGGAGCTTGCCGCGCAGGCTGCGGGAATGACGCAGGGGGAGGTGCGCCTGATCACCGGCGAGGACGCGGGCTTCGAACTGAAGTTCCGGACGCTGGAGCTGCTGCAGAAGCTCAAGGCGCTTCTTTTCTGATAAGGAAACACCGGCAGAAGCCTTTTACAGGCTCCCGCCGGTGCTTTGTTATGGATTTTCGCGCCACTTGCGGCAGCGGCGCGCCTTTCTCCTGCGGCGGCAGACGCCGGAGACAATGAAAAATACACTCACGGCCGCGATTGCCGCGGCGGTCAGAATCAGATAGGGCGTGGCATTGGAGGCGGAGGTCTTGACCGACAGCCAGAGGCTGCTCATGGTCTGCGTGGCCTGCGTGCTGAGCTCGGCAAAGCTCTCGCTCCGGGCAAGCGTCTGCGCATCCGGGTAGGACACGGGGCTTGTGACGACGTCCTCGTCCATATAGGCCTTTGCGGCGGTTTCCGGCGTGGAATAGCCGATGTAGTCGAGATTTGCCGCCGAAATATCCGGCCGGCAGAGGAAGTTGATGAACGCCTCGGCACCCGGCTTGTTCTGGCAGCCCTTCGGAATGCAGATGGCGTCGATGAAGATGTTGTAGCCCTCCTTCGGATGGCTGAAGCCAAGGTCCGGGTTTTCCTCCACCATCGTCAGATAGTCGCCCGCATAGTAGGGGGCGGCCCAGGCCTCGCCGCGCTCCATGCGGTCGAAAATCTGGTCCATGACATAGCCCTGGAGCACGGGCGCCTGCGAGACAAGAAGGTCTGCGCAGTTTTTCAGCTCCTGCTCGTCCTCCGTGTTGAGGCTGTAGCCGAGCAGAGACTCCGCGATGGCGAAGGCATCGCGCGGATTGTCGAACATCAGAAGCTTGCCGGCATACTTGGAGTTCCAGAGACAGGACCAGCTCTGCGCGTCCTCGTCGGAGATGTAGTTCCGGTTGTAGATGAGCCCCACCGTGCCCCAGGTGTAGGGGACGGAGTAGGCGTTCTGCGGGTCATAGGACTGGTTGCGGAAGGTCTCGTCAATGTAGGCATAGTTTGGAATGTTGGAAAAGTCCAGCGGCTCCAGCATATCCTCGGAGATGAGCTTTGCAATCATGTAATCGGAGGGGATGATGACGTCGAAGGTGGTGCCGCCGGTTTTGAGCTTCGTGTACATTGACTCGTTGGAGTCAAACGTCAGGTAATTGACGCGGATGCCGGTCTCCTCCTCGAAGGCGCGGATGACGTCGAGAGAGTCGTCTGTGCCGTCCGAGATATACTGGCCCCAGTTGTAGACGGTAATCTCATTCGCGGCGGCCTTCACGCCCTGCGGGAGCAGGCAGGCAAGCAGCAGCGCGGAAAGAAGCAGGGAAAGAAGACGTTTTTTCATGCGCGCACCCTCCTTTGTGCCCGGCTGCGGTCGGATTTGGCCTGCAGAAGATTCATCAGCGACATCAGAATCAGAATCGTGATGAACATCAGCGTGAACAGCGCGTAAATCTTGGGCTGAATGGGCTTTTTCACATAGTTGTAAATCTCGACCGGGAGCGTGATGAAGCGCGAGCCCGTGACAAAGTAGGAGATCACGAAATCGTCCAGGCTCATCGTAAAGGCCATCAGCGCGCCGGAGATGACGCCGGGCATGATCTCGTGAATCACGACCTTGGAGAAGGCCTGCATCGGCGTGCAGCCAAGGTCCAACGCCGCCTCCACAAGGTCCTTGTCCATCTGCTGAAGCTTCGGCATGACGTTAAGAATGACATAGGGGAGATTGAAGGTGATGTGCGCAATCAGAAGCGTCCAGAAGCTCAGCATATCGCTGCGGCGCAGCGCCGTTCCCAGAAATGCGAACAGCAGCGCCAGCGCAACGCCGGTGACGATATCGGGGTTCGTCATCGGAATGTTGGTTATGGTCATGACGGCGCTGCGGAGCCGCCCCTTCATGCTGTGGACGCCGACGGCCGCCATGGTGCCGAAGACGGTGGCAAGGAAGCTTGAAAGCAGCGCGACGATCAGGGAATTGCGCAGCAGCGTCAGAAGCGCAGAGTCGCGGAAGAGGTTGGCGTACTGCGAAAGCGTGAAGCCCTTGAAGCTTGCAATGTCCGTGCCGGAATTGAAGGAGGCCACGGCCAGGACGATCATCGGCACGTAGAGAAAGATAAAGACCAGCACGGTCACGGTGCGGTTAAAATGCTTCATACCTTGATGACCTCCTCCTCGTCGCCCTCGCCGAAGCGGTTCATCACCGCGACGCACAGGAAAATCAGGATCATCAGCACCAGGCTCATGGCCGCGCCGAGGTTCGGATTGTACGCGGTTTTGAACTGGGACTCAATGACGTCGCCGATGAGCGTCGTGCCCGTGGAGCCGAGCTTCTGCGAGATGTAGAACGTGGAGACCGCCGGCACAAAGACCATCGTAAGGCCCGAGAGAATGCCGGGGCCGGACAGCGGCAGAATCACCTTGGAAAACACCTGCCCCGGCGTGCAGCCAAGGTCCCGCGCGGCTTCCAGAAGCCGGTTGTCGATTTTCATGATGACGGTATAGAGCGGGAGAATCATATACGGCAGATAGTTGTAGACCATGCCGAGAATCACCGCGCCGTTCGTCCGGATGAGCGGCAGGGGGGACAGGCCCAGCCGCTGCAGGAAGGAATTAAGAATACCGGTATCCTCCAGCATGGCGACCCACGCGAGCGTGCGCAGCAGAAAGCTCATGCACATCGGAAGCATGATGAGCATTTCCAGGAACCGCTGGGTCAGGGGCCTGCACTGCGCGATGAAGTAGGCCACAGGATAGCCGACGACCAGGCAGATGAGCGCGGCAAACAGCGACAGCCAGATCGAGCGCAGAAAGATCGGCAGGTAATTGCCGATGGCGGCAAGGTTTCCGAGCGTGAAGGCGCCGGTCATGGAGTCGGTAAACGCGTAATAAAAGACGATGCCGAGCGGGATGATGGTGAACAGCACCATCCAGACAATGTACGGGCAGGCCAGAAGCTTATTCTTCATCGTCTTCTTCCTCCGAGGCGTCGGCAATCTCGTCATATTCCGCACTGTAGGAGGAATAGTCGCCGTAGAGGCCGGAATATTCACTCTTGTGCATGATGTGGATGTCCTCGGGGTTCAGGCGGATGCCGATGTACGCG
>CAKUHJ010000041.1 GCA_934655935.1 uncultured Oscillospiraceae bacterium
GGCGCATGGCGACCTCGTTGCCCGTGCAGCAGACGCCGCAGATGTTGATGCCCTTCGCGCCGTTTTCCTTGGCAAGCGCGACCATCTCGGGGTCCTGGGAGAACATGACGATCATTTCGGACAGGGACGGGTCGTGGCCGTGGACCACAATGTTGACCATATCCTTTTCCATGACGCCGATGTTGGCGGTGGTATCGACGGGCTTCGGGGTGCCAAACAGAACGTCGGAGAACTCGGTGCCCATCATGGAGCCGCCCCAGCCGTCGGACAGACCGGCGCGCAGAGACTGCTTGATGAGTGCCTCAGGCAGGGAAGAACAGCCCATATGCGTCATATGCATGGACTGGGAAACCTCACGGTCGATGGCGCGCGGCTCAATGCCGGCGTTGTGCCAAAGCTCCTGGGTGTGCGCGGGCGCGCGCTTCAGGAAGCGCTGTACGCCGAAGGGCTTGCCGTACTCCAGCAGTGCGGCCTCGGCGACCTCGTGCGCCAGATCGTAGATGTCCTTGTCCTCGGTCTCGATGCCCCACTCGTGCGCGATGCGCTTCAGCTTTTCGGGGTCCTTGACCTGATAGGCGCCGCCTTCGTGGGTCTGGTACAGGGTGTGGCAGATCTGACGGCCATGGTCGGAGTGCGTCGCAGCGCCGCCGGCGGTGAAGCGCAGATAGTTTCTGCCGACAATGCCGTGCACGTCGCAGCCGCAGATGCCGCGGGGCGCCTTGGGCGTGATGCGGCACGGGCCCATGGAGCAAATGCGGCAGCAGGTACCGGCCTCGCCGAAGCCGCAGTGCGGCGTCTGGTTCTTGACGCGCTGCTGCCAGGAATCTGCGCCAACCTTCTTGCCGGTTTCAAGCAAGGCGTTGGTCGCTTCTTCCATCTGTTCAACTGTGATTAAGCGATCCCAATCCATCGATGATGTATCCTCCTAAAAATTGTTTGGAAGTGGTCCGGGCGGGCCCCGGACCGTCATAAGATGCGGCCGGCCCGCACGCGCGCGGACAGGCCGAAACGGGCGCAGCTTGCCGCCCCGCGAAACCGGCGGCACGGCAAAATACACCCAGACAGCTTATGCCTATTCTAGCAAGCGGGCCAGCGAATGTCAACCGGAACCGCTTGGATTTTATCGGGAAAAGGCGAATTCCGGAGGACGGAATGCAATCTGTTTCCTGATATGGGAAAATTCCATTTCTAATATGGTATTTTATGGAAAAATCGGCCGGGACGACGTCGTCCCGGCCGCTTGTCCGCATGTCAAAACCCGCTGCCAAAAAGCCCCCGGCTTCCGGCGCGTCTCATGCGCGCTTCTTTTCGCGCGACGGCAGCTGCGCCAGAATGATCGCCGCGAAAATTACCGCGCAGCCGGCAAGCTCCCGCGGCCGGAGCGCCTGCTGAAGCAGCAGCCACCCGAACAGGGCCGCAAACACCGACTCCAGACTCATCAGCAGGCCCGCGAGCGTCGGCGGCACGTCCTTCTGGCCAAAAATCTGAAGCGTATAGCCGACGCCGCCGGAAAAGACGCCCGCGTAAACAACCGGCACCCAGCACTGCGCAATCGCAGAAGCGGAGGGCTGCTCAAACAGGAGCATGCCCGCCAGCGAGAGCGCCGAGCAGGTGAAAAACTGCGTACACGCAAGCCGGGCCGCGTCCACCTGCGCGGAAACCCGGTCAATATAGCAGATCTGCAGCGTAAAGAACACCGAGCAGCCCAGGGTCAGCAGGTCTCCAAGGTTGACGCCCCGGTCCGAGCCCATACAAAGAAGATAGAAGCCGGCCACGGCCATCGCCACGCAGAGCCAAATCCGCCCCGGCGCCCATTTTCCGGAAAACAGGCCGAAGATCGGAATAAAAATGATGTAGAGCGCCGTCAGAAAGCCGGATTTTCCGACCGTTGTGCGCGCGATGCCAAACTGCTGCAGCGTGCTTGCCGCAAACAGCAGCGCCCCGCAGACTACGCCCGCAAGCAGCTGCGCGCGCTTCTGCTCCGGCGTCCGCGGCCGGTTCGGCGTCATGCCCCTGCGGTCCAGCGCCGCGATGAGCGGCAGCAGCACCAGCCCCGCCAGCAGAAAGCGGATAAACTGCATGGTGAAGGGGCCGATATACTGCGCGCCCTCGCTCTGCGCGACGAAGGCCGCGCCCCAGATCATTGCCGTCAGCAGCAGCATCAGGCTGCCTCTTGTCTGTCTCTTCATGGGATACTCCTTGCGGTTAAAAATCACAAGGCGAAAGCCCGGAAGGGCTTTCGCCTTGGGTGTGCTGAAAACTGTGCTTTCGCCTTGGTGTGCTGAAAACTGTTTATTTTTCTTCCTCTTCCCCGGCCGCAAGCTCGGGCTTCGGAAGCCTGGAAACCAGCGCCCACTCCACGCGGCGGTCCACCACGTTCTGCACCTCAATGTGCAGCCCGCAGGTATCGACCGTCAGCTTGCTTCCGTCCTTTGGAATAAAGGACAGCTGCGCAAAGACCAGGCCGCCCAGCGTATCGGACTCCTCATCCTCCGGAAATTCCATATCCAGCGCCTGCGCAACCTGCTCAAGCTCGCACGAGCCCGCAATCCGCCACAGGTTTTCGCCCAGCTGCTCCAGATCCTTCGGCTCCTGCGGGTCGAACTCGTCATAGATATTGCCGACAATCTCCTCCAGCAGATCCTCCATGGTCACAAGGCCCGAGGTGCCGCCGTATTCGTCGACGACGATGGACATATGTATCTTCTTGCTCTGCATATCGCGGAACAGCACATCCGTCCGCACGGACTCCGGCACAAAGTAGGCCGGGCGCAGAAGCTCCCGCAGCGGCTTCGGCGCGTCCAGCTGGGCGTTGAGAAGATACTCCCTCGTGCTCAGGATGCCGACAATATCGTCCGCATCCTCCTCGTAGACCGGGAAGCGGGACAGGCCGGATTCGCGGATGACGGAAAGAATCTCCTCGTCGGAGTCCTCCGCCCAGACGAGCACCATGTCTGTACGGTGGATCATGACGTCCTCCGCCGTGGTGTTGTTGAACTCGAAAATATTCTCAATGAGCTCCTTTTCCGCCGGCTCGATGGTGCCGCGTTCCTCGCCGAGGTCCACCATCATGCGGATTTCATCTTCGCTGACGTCCTCCTCGTCCGCATGCGGATCGATGTGCAGAAGCCGCAGCACGCCGTTTGTCGACTTGGACAAAAGCCAGATCACTGGCCGGAATACCGATGCGACCGCCGTCACTGCGCCGACCGTCACGCGCGCCACGCGCTCGGTCTTCTTCATGGCAATCCGCTTGGGCAGCAGCTCGCCGAGCACAAGGCTGAAATAGGACAGGATGATGGTAATCAGGACCACCATGACCGTGTTGAGCGTCTGCGCGCTCAGGGCCGTTACGCCCTTTTCCTCCGTCAGCCAGCGGACCAGAGGCCCCGCGAAGCTGTCCGCCGCGAACGCGGACGAGAGAAAGCCCGCCAGGGTAATGGCAATCTGAATGGCGGAAAGAAAATTATCCGGCTTCTGCATCAGGCGCAGAAGCTTCTTTGCCTTCCGGTCCCCTTCCTCGGCCTGCTTTTTCAGCTTGCTCTCCGAAAGGGAAATCACGGCAATCTCCGCCGCGGCAAAAAATGCGTTGATGAAAATCAGAACGATCAGGACAATCAGCCTGGGCAAGAACGGGTCGCCAGGATCCAAGAAAATAACCTCCCAAAAAGCGGCGGCACTGTTGGATTTACCGCATGCGCGGCGCAGACCACCGTAGTTTACAGTATAGCACGGTTTCCTGAAAATGCAAGAGCGCAGACGCGCTTCTTCCACACACAGCCACATTGCCAGAGGCAGAAATATCCGTTCGCGCCCGAACGTGTTTTGTGAAAAACGACGAATTATCTATAAAAATTGCAGTTCATTTTTGGATAAAACCGGCGGAATCCATAAAAATTTACCGATTCACTTTTTGCGGTAGAAAAGATTGATTTTGCATGATATACTGTTATTCGGTGAACATTGGCTTTCTGAAATCAGGCTTTTCTTCATTTTGGCACAGAGAACCGGCCTGAGGCGCTTTGCCCGTGGACACCGCCGCCGGATCGGGATACGCGGAAGCTGGCTTCGGCGTATTTTTTCCGGAAGCGTTATTATGATGCACGCCCTGCGGCGTGAAAAAATGGAGGATATACAATGAAAAAAGTTCAAATCACTGAAACTGTCCTTCGTGATGCAAACCAGTCGTTGATGGCGACGCGTCTGCCCTATTCCGATTTCGAGGCGATTCTGCCCGAAATGGACAAGGCCGGCTACTACTCGGCAGAATGCTGGGGCGGCGCTACGTTCGACTCCTGCCTGCGTTACCTGGATGAGGACCCGTGGGAGCGTCTGCGCAATATCCGCAGGCTCATGCCCCACACAAAGCTTCAGATGCTGCTGCGCGGCCAGAACCTGCTTGGCTACAAGCACTATCACGACGACGTTGTGGAAAAATTCGTGCAGCTGTCGATCAAGAACGGCATTGATATCATCCGTATTTTCGACGCCCTGAACGACTTCCGCAACCTCGGCACCGCGCTGGACGCGACCATGAAGTACGCCACAAAGAACACCATCGCCTCCGGCTGCATCTCCTACACGCAGAGCCCGGTGCACACGGTGGAAAAGTACGTCGAAATGTGCAAGGAGCTCCAGAAGATGGGCTTCAAGACCATCTGCCTGAAGGATATGGCCGGCACAATGAGCCCCTACGAGGCCGAGCACCTGATCAAGGGCATCAAGGACGCCGTGGGCAATCTGCCGCTGATTCTGCACACGCACTGCACCACCGGCATGGCCTATATGACCGTGACCAAGGCGATTGAGTCCGGCATCGACGTCATCGACTGCGCCACCTCCTGCTTCTCGAACGGCACGTCCCAGCCCGCGACGGAGACCATGTTCTACGCGCTCGAGCAGTATGGCGTCAAGAGCGGCCTGAACGAGGAATCCATCAACAAGGTCAACGATTACTTCAAGCCCATCAAGCAGAAGTATGTCGACTCCGGCCGCATCAACCCCAAGTCCATGGCGACCGACGCGCAGGCGCTGGTCTACAAGGTTCCCGGCGGCATGCTCTCGAACATGATTGCAAACCTGACCGATATGAAGGCCATGGACAAGTTTGACGCAGCGCTGCAGGAAATCCCCGCCGTGCGCAAGGACCTCGGCTATCCCCCGCTGGTCACGCCGCTGAGCCAGATGGTCGGCAACCAGGCTGTTACCAACGTGCTTCTCGGCGAGCGCTACAAGCAGATTTCCAAGGAGGTCAAGAACTACTTCAAGGGCGAATACGGCATTGCGCCCGCGCCTGTTTCCGAAGAGCTGCAGACCAAGATCCTCGGCGAGGGCGGCAAGCCCGTCGACTGTCGGATCGAGGACTCCAAGCGCACCGGAGAGGACTTCCGGGCCGCGGAGGAAGCGCTCGGCGAGCTTGCACGGTCTGAAGAGGATATCATGAGCTACATCTGCTATCCGGATCAGACGAAGAAGTTCCTGGAGGCGCGCAAGGCCAGGGAAGAAAATATCTGCAAGTACGTCATCGAAGAAGCGTGAGCGAGGTGAGTGCGATGTTTTTGGTAAATCAGGCTCTGACCGATCTCGAGCTCGGCACCGGCGCGCTGATCGCCGTGCTCGGCTACGCGGTCGTATTTGTCGGCCTTATCGCGCTGATGGCCGTCGTGACCATCATGGGTAAGATCATGGTCGCAAGCAAGAAGAAGGCTGCGGCGCCCGCAGCGGCGCCGGCCCCTGCTCCCGCGCCCGCCGCGCAGCCCGTGCTTGCCGCCGCGGCAGGCTCCGCCGGCAATATCAAGCTCTACAACGTTTCCGACCGCGACGCCGCCATTCTCATGGCGATTGTGGCAGACAAGATGGGCAAACCCCTCAACACCCTGCGCTTCAAATCGATGAAGGAGGTTCACTGATCATGAAATATAAGATTACGCTCAACGGCAAGACCTATGAGGTTGAGGTTGAAGAAGGCCAGGCCATGCTGGTAGACGAGTACGAGGCCTACGCCCCCGCCGCAGCGCCCGCACCCGCAGCAGCGCCCGCGCCTGCCGCAGCGCCCGCGCCCGCGGCGGCTCCCGCGCCTGCCGCAGCCCCCGCACCCGCAGCCGTGGCTGCCGGTGAGGTTGTTGCAGCGCCGATGCCCGGCAACATTCTTTCTGTCAACTGCACGCAGGGCGCCGCCGTCAAGGCCGGCGACACGCTGGTGATCCTGGAGGCCATGAAGATGGAAAATGAAATCCTTGCGCCGCGCGACGGCACGGTTGCGCAGGTCGTCACCAGCAAGGGTGCGGTCGTGGATACGGGTGCTCCGCTGGTTGTTCTGGCGTAAGGAGGACTGAACATGTTTTGTTTGACTGCTGCTGCATCGACCGGCGGCTTCAGCGTAGGCGATACGCTGTACAAGCTGGTCGTCGAATCCGGCTTTGCAGGCCTTGTGGTCGACGGCGGTTGGAGAAACCTCGTCATGATCGTCATCGCCTGCGTGCTGCTGTACCTCGGCATTGTCAAGGGCTTTGAGCCGCTGCTGCTCGTCGGCATCGCCTTCGGCTGCCTGCTGGCAAACATCAGCTACTTCCCCGGCCTGTCCGCCGAGCTCAACACGACGAACGCCATGTATCACCCCGAGCTTTGGGACGCATTCCTGAACCCGGACAGCCCCTACTACCACAGCTACGGCCACATTCTGACCAACGCAGGCCTTCTTGACGTGTTCTATATCGGCGTCAAGGCCGGCATCTACCCGTCCATCATCTTCATGGGCGTCGGCGCAATGACGGACTTCGGCCCGCTGATTGCCGACCCCAAGAGTCTGCTTCTCGGCGCTGCCGCGCAGCTGGGCGTGTTCGTGGCCTTCTTCGGCGCAATCCTGCTCGGCTTCAGCGGCCCGCAGGCAGCCTCCATCGGCATCATCGGCGGCGCGGACGGCCCGACGGCCATCTTCCTGACCACCAAGCTTGCCCCGGAGCTGCTGGGCGCAATCGCGATTGCCGCCTACTCCTATATGGCGCTGATTCCGATGATCCAGCCGCCCATCATGAAGCTGATGACCTCGGAGGCCGACCGCAAGATCAAGATGGTGCAGAGCCGCCCGGTCAGCAAGACGGAAAAGATTCTCTTCCCGATCATCGTTTCCATCTTCGTCATCCTGCTTCTGCCGTCCACGGCGCCGCTGATCGGCTGCCTGATGCTCGGCAATCTCTTCCGCGAGTGCGGCGTGACGGACCGTCTGTCCGACACCGTGCAGAACGCGCTCATGAACATCATCACCATCATGCTCTCGACCTCCGTCGGCGCAACGATGGTCGCCTCCAACTTCCTGAAGCTTGAAACCATCAAGATCGTCTTCCTTGGCCTCGTCGCGTTCGGCATCTCCACCGCCGGCGGCCTGATCGGCGGCAACATCATGTGCTCGCTGACCAAGAAGAAGGTCAACCCGCTCATCGGCTCCGCAGGTGTTTCCGCCGTTCCGATGGCCGCACGTGTTTCGCAGATGGTCGGCCAGAAGGAGAACCCCTCGAACTTCCTGCTGATGCACGCCATGGGCCCGAACGTGGCCGGTGTCATCGGCTCGGCCATTGCCGCCGGCTTCCTGCTGGCCGTTTTCGGCTGAGTCCCCTCCCCGCATTAAAAAACCGGCTGGCAGCGCTTGGCTGCCAGCCGGTTCTGTTTATACATTTCTATTTTTTCAGGGCAAGCGCGTCCGCCTGCTCCGCGAGCGCCTGCATGGTCTTTTCCGCCTGCCCGGCGGTTTTTTCGCAGCAGCTGAGATAGATTTTCAGCTTCGGCTCCGTGCCGGAGGGGCGGACAATGAGCTTTGCGCCGCCGTCCAGCCCATATTCCAGGACATTTGCCTTTGGAAGCCCTGTGGGCGTCACGCTGTAATCCGTATAGCGCTCTACCTGCCGACCGGCAAGCTGCTCCGGCGGCGCGGCGCGCAGCGCCTGCAGCACCGCCGCCATCTGCTCCATGCCGCTCTCTCCGGGGAAGGTGTAGCTCTTCTGCGCGTTGCGGTAATAGCCGTAGGTCTCATAAAGGCTGTCCATCGCGTCCGCGAGCGTCATGCCCTTTTTGGCATACCAGGCAGCCGCCTCGCAGATCAGAAGCACCGCGTTTACGCCGTCCTTATCGCGCACATGGGCGCCGGAAAGATAGCCGTAGCTCTCCTCAAAGCCGAAGATAAAGCGCTCTGTCTCTCCCTTTTCCTCCAGCTCGCCGATCAGCTCGCCGATGTATTTGAAGCCCGTCAGCACCCGCCGGAGCTGGACGCCGTAGTGCGCCGCAACCGGCTCCGTCATGTCGGTGGAGACAATCGTCGTCACCGCCACGGCGCGCTCCGGCAGCGTGCCGGCCGCCTTGCGGGAGCGAGCGATGAAGTCCAGCAGGAGCACGCCCATCTCATTGCCGGAGATCAGGCGATAGCCGCCCTTTCCGTCCGGTACGGCCGCGCCGCAGCGGTCGCAGTCGGGGTCCGTGCCGATGAGAACGTCCGGCTTCACCCGGTCGCAGCAGCGGAGCCCCAGCTCCATCGCCTCGCGGATTTCGGGATTCGGATATGGGCAGGTCGGAAAATGTCCGTCCGGCTTTTCCTGCTCCGGGACAACCGTGCAGTTCTGCACGCCGAGGCGGGCAAGGAGCTTGCGCACGCACTCCAGCCCCGCGCCGTTGAGCGGCGTATAGACCAGCTTCAGCTCCTCCAGTCCCTGCCCGTCGCCGACGCGGCAGGCCAGCACCGCGTCCACAAACTCGTCGATGCAGCTGTCCGGAATCCAGTGAATCTGCTCCGCCCTTACCGCCTCGTCAAAATCGGCAAGCCTCGCGCCCTCAAACAGGTCCAGACGCTCCATTTTTTCCAGAATCACGTCCGCGCCGTCCGGCCGCAGCTGACAGCCGTCCGCGCCATAGACCTTATAGCCGTTGTACTGCGCCGGGTTATGGCTGGCCGTAATGCACACGCCAAGTCCGCAGCCGTATTTCCGCGTTGCAAAGCTCAGCGCGGGCACGGGCTCCAGGCGCGGATAGAGATAGACCTCCACACCGTTGGCGGCGAAAACGCGCGCCGCCTCCCGTGCAAAATCGTCGGAATGAATCCGGCTGTCATGGCCGATGGCCACGCGCATAGGAAGCCCGGATTCGCGCAGATACATCGCCGCCGCCTGGCTGACGCGGCGGACCACGTAGATGTTCATCCGGTTGCAGCCCGCGCCCAGCACGCCGCGAAGGCCCGCCGTGCCGAATTCCAGGTCGCGGTAAAAGCAGTCGTTCAGAAGCTCCGGCTGATTTTTCATGGAAGCAAGCGCTTCCCGGAGCTCTGCCGGAAGGTCCGGCTGCGCGCACCAGCGCTCGTAGCGCTGCATCACGTTCTGATCCATTCAGTTAACCTCCTGTCGTCGTTTCTCCGTCCTCCCGCTGAAGCTCGTCCAGCGTCAGGCGGAAGCTGTCCATAAAATGCTCCATAAAATAGCGCAGGCAGGGCAGCTCCATATCCGAAAGCGCCTGCCGGGTCTGCCGCTCCGCGGCCGCAAACTCCGCATTCCCCGCCTTGACCTCCTCCACGCATTTGAGGTAAGCGGACAGCTTGTCCGCCGCCTTCACGATGCGTGCGACCGTCTCGTCCTCCTCCAGAAGCAGCGGCCGGTAGCTTTCCTGCAGCTCAGGCGGCAGAAGCCCGAGAAGGCGCTCGCAGCTCAGGGCCTCAATGCGCTTATAGGCCTGCCGGATCTGCGGATCATAGTATTTGATCGGCGTCGGCAGGTCTCCGGTCAGGATTTCCGACGCATCGTGAAACAGCGCCGCGCTCGCGCAGCGGTCCGGGTCCGGGCTGTCCGGCTCGTGCAGAACGTCGCGCGCAATCAGCGCCAGCGCATGCGCCAGGACCGCAACCATATGGCTGTGCTCCTGAATGTTCTCTTCAAACGTGTTGCGCATCAGGCCCCAGCGCGAAATATAGCGCATCCGGGCAATCAGCGCGAAAAAGCGGTGCTCCATGGCCGTCCAACTCCTTTGGTTTTATCATAGCACACCGGGCCGCCCTTGTAAATCCGCATTTCGGCTTGCAATTTTAATTGTCTAGTGATATAGTAGGTTAAAAAGCGAGGTGCAGCTCATGATGATTTCCAGCAAGGGGCGCTACGCGCTGCGCGTGATGATCGATCTTGCGGAGCATACGTCCGAGGGCTATATTCCGCTGCAGCAAATTGCGAAGCGGCAGCAGATTTCCGAAAAATATCTGGAGAGCATTCTCAGCGTCCTGAGCAAGGCCGGCTTTCTGGACGCTGTGCGCGGCAAGGGCGGCGGCTACCGCCTCGCGCGCGCCGCGAAGGACTATACCGCCTGGGAAATTCTGTCTCTCACAGAGGGGACGCTTGCGCCCGTCAGCTGCCTGGAAAGCGGAAAAAGCTGCGAGCGCGCCGGGCAGTGCCCGACGCTCCCGCTCTGGCGCGGGCTGGACCGCCAGATTGAGACGTATCTGCGCGGCTTCACGCTGGAATCGCTGACAACAACCAACATATAAACGTATGCCCGCTGCGGCCGGTTTTCTGAACTTTAAAAAGTTCAGAAAACCGCTTGATTGAACGCGAAGGGGGCTTTTTGCCCCCTTCACGCTTCCCCCGCTGCTCTGTCGCAGAGCTGCAGATCATAGTTTTTCGACAGTCTCACAGCAAAGGGCATGCCGCTCCTGCGGCATGCCCTTTGCTGCAATCAGCTTCGGCTGTTTTTTGTATTCTGCGTCTGCTCCCGCGTTTCGTTTACGTCGTTGGAAGCGGGCTGATTCTTCTTGCTCATCACAATCCCTCCAATTCAGGTTTTGCGGTTTTCCGCAGGGATAGTATGCGCGCAGGGGCTTAAAATATGCTAGCGGACATTCTGCGTGGCGACAATTCGCACGCCGGTTCCCGCCGCGTTCTCCAGAAGCACGTCCCCGATGCGGACCGGCGCCTGTACGCGCAGCGGCTTCAGCGCGCGGATGACGTCGAAAATTTTCTCCTTCGGAACGTCCGTTTCCGTCTTGCAGCTGACGACGCGGGCCCCGCCGCTTCCGCCGCAGAGGCGCACCGTTGTGGTGACGGTCCGGGCCGGATGCGTTACCTCCTTTTCGGCGTAATCGTGCCCGCGCTTGCAGGTGTAGCCGGAAATATCGCGGATCGCTCCGTCCTCCAGCGTGATCGTGACGGCGCAGCCCAGCGGACAGCCGATGCAGGTAAGCTCTCTTTTTTCCATGGCTCAGGCCTCCTCCACTGCAATCTGAATTCTGGAAAGGCCGGGATGCGCGTCAAGAAGCGCACGCGTCAGCTTCAGCTCCTCCATTTCGCCCGGCGCAAGAATCGGGCGCTTGCGGCTGAGCGCCGCTTCGCCGTCCAGATAGAGCCGGACCGTCCGCTTTTTCATCACGCTTCCGACGCGGAAGCGGATGGTAAGCTCGTCAGGCACAAGCGCCGGGTCTATGCTCGCAGGCACGGTATACCGGACGCCGCCCGAAATTTCGATTGGAAGTTCATGGCGCTCCGCAGGAAGGTCATGCTTCAGATACCGGACCGCTGCGCGGCCGGCCGCCGCTGCCTCCTGGGAAACATAGTCGACCAGGTCGTGCACATGCAGGACGTTGCCTGCCGCGAAGACGCCGGGGACGCTGGTCTGCAGGCTCTCGTCCACCACAGGCCCGTTCGTGACCGGGCTGAGCGCGGCGCCCATGGCGCAGGTCAGCTCATTTTCCGGAATCAGGCCGCAGGAGAGCAGCAGGGTATCGCAGTCATAATGAAGCTCCGTTCCGGGGATTGGCTTCCGGTCCGGGCCGACCTCGGCGATGGTAACGCCCGTAACGCGCTCCTTGCCCTCAATGTCCACAACGGTGTGGCTGAGCTTGAGCGGAATTCCAAAATCGTCCAGGCACTGCACGATGTTCCGCTTCAGTCCGCCGGAGTAGGGAAGCAGCTCCGCTACAACCAGCACCTTTGCGCCCTCGAGCGTCAGACGCCGGGCCATAATGAGGCCGATATCGCCGCTTCCAAGGATCACAACGCGTCGTCCCGGCATCATGCCCTCGACGTTCACAAGCCGCTGCGCGGTGCCGGCAGAATAGACGCCCGCAGGGCGGTAGCCCGGAATATTGAGCGCGCCCCGGCTTCTTTCGCGGCAGCCCATGGCAAGGATGACCGCCTCCGCGTCGATTTCCAGAAGGCCGTCGGTCCGGTTCACCGCCGTGATGTGCCGGTCACGGCTGATGGACAGAACCATGGTGGACAGACGGCACGCAATCCTGCGCTCGGCGACCATCGCTTCAAAGCGCGCGGCATATTCAGGGCCCGTCAGCTCCGAAGAAAAGGTATGCAGGCCGAAGCCGTTGTGGATGCACTGGTTGAGAATGCCGCCCAGACGCTCGTCGCGCTCCAGGATCAGAATGCTTCGGCAGCCTGCGTCCCAGGCGGAAACCGCCGCGGCAAGGCCGGCGGGACCGCCGCCGACGATCACCAGCTCGTATTTCATACCCCCGCCTCCTCAATGCCGTCTTTATTTTCGCCCATCACCAGGCGGGACGCGCCGCCGCATTTTGTAATTTCGCTCTGCGGCACGCCGAGCTCGCGCGCAAGAATTTCCATGACCCGCGGCGAGCAGAAGCCCGCCTGGCAGCGGCCCATGCCCGCGCGGGTGCGGCGTTTGACGCCGTCCAGGCTCCGTGCCCCGAGCGGACGGTGAATGGCGTCGAGAATCTCGCCCTCGGTAATCTGCTCGCAGCGGCAGATGATCTGGCCGTATTCCGGCTTCCGGCGGATGAGCGCCTGATATTCCTCCCGGCTGAGCGTTTTGGGGTTCAGAACGTCGCGGCGTTCGGCGATAAAGCCGGGCTTTTCGGCGAACTTCAGCCGCTCACGAAGAAGCTCCGCCACGTATTTCCCGATGGCCGGGCAGGAGCTCAGGCCAGGGGATTCAATGCCCGCGCAGTCGATAAACTGCGGCGCATCCTCAGCCTCGCCGAGGATGAACTCGTGCCCGTCCTCGTGCGCGCGGAGCCCGGCAAAGCTTGTAATGGTCTGCCGCAGCGGAAGACCGCTGACGGCAAGGTTCGCCTTCTCCATCAGCGTCTGAAGGCCCTCGGCGGTTGTGTTGGTGCCCTCGCGGTTTTCAATGTCGATCGCGGTCGGGCCGACGATGATGTTCCCATGCACGGTGGGGCTGACCAGAACGCCCTTGCCGAGCTTGCCCGGAAGCTGGAAAACCGTGTGCCGGACAAAGCCCTCGGTCTGCCGGTCCAGCAGGCAGTAATCCCCGCGCCGGGGCGTAATATGAAGCTTGCGGGCGCTGACCAGGTTGTGAAGAACGTCTGCATAGACGCCCGCGGCGTTTACCACATAACGCGTCCGGAAGCTTCCGGCGTCCGTCTGAACCTCCCAGCCGTCCTCGGTGCGGGAAAAGCCGGTAACCGCCGTCTGAAAGCGGAACGTTACGCCGTTCTGCGCCGCGTTCTCCGCCAGGGCGATGTTCAGCCCGAAGGGGCAGACGATTCCGCCCGTCGGCGCGTAAAGCGCGGCCACAGCCTCGGGACTCACATTCGTCTCAAGCTCGCGCAGGCGCTGCACGTCTACGATTTCAAGTCCCTCCACGCCGTTTTTCCGCCCGTTTTCGTAAAGC
>CAKUHJ010000042.1 GCA_934655935.1 uncultured Oscillospiraceae bacterium
TTACCCGTTATCCTTGCCCTGCGGAGCCCGGACTTTCCTCATGCGCGGCCTTTCGGCGCTGCGCCCGCGACTGTCCGGCCCGGTCACAGCTGTATTCTACCCGATGCGGCCGGAAAAGTCAAATGCGTTGCATTTTACCGGGGGAGCGGATATAATAATACAGAACATCGCAGAAAAAGAGGCCTGGGTATGAAACAGCAGCTTGAACGATATTTTGAAACGCTTCGCGGCCGCCGGATTGCCGTGCTTGGCATCGGCGTGAGCAACCGTCCGCTCATCCGGCTTCTGCTGCGGCAGGGGCTTTCGGTCCTGGCGTGCGACAGAACGCCGCGGGAAAAGCTGGACGCGGAGGTTCTGGAGCTGGAGCGCGCCGGGGCGCAGCTTCACGTCGGCGAGGACTATCTGGACGATGTGCAGGCGGATATCGTCTTCCGTACGCCCGGTATGCATCCGGACATCCCCGCCCTGCGTCGGCTGCGTGCCGCCGGCGCGGAGATCACCTCCGAGATGGAAATCTTTTTTTCGCTCTGCCCCTGCCCGATCATCGCTGTGACCGGCTCAGACGGCAAAACCACCACGACCACGCTCATTGCCAGAATTCTGGAGCATGCCGGCAGGCGCGTTTTTCTCGGCGGCAACATCGGCACGCCTCTTCTTCCGCAGATCGATGAGATGCAGCCGGAGGATCTGGCCGTGGTGGAGCTGAGCTCCTTCCAGCTCATGGGTATGGACCGCTCGGCGGATATCGCCGTGGTGACCAATCTTGCGCCGAACCATCTGGACGTGCACAAGGATATGGCGGAGTATGTGGCGGCAAAGAAGAACGTATTCCTGCACCAGAGCGAGGCTGGACGGCTGGTTCTCAACTGGGACAACGAAATCACGCGCGGCTTTGCCGCGGAGGCGAAGGGGCGCGTCAGCTTCTTTTCCCGGCAGGCGCGGAAGACGCCCGGCGTCTGGCTGGAGGGCGGCGTCATTTACCGCAACGGCGAGCGTCTGATGGACGCGGCAGAAATCCGGATTCCGGGCCTTCACAACGTGGAAAACTATATGGCCGCGTGCTGCGCGGTGGAGGGCCTTGCCTCCGACGAGGATATCCGGGCCGTTGCGCGCAGCTTCGGCGGCGTGGAGCACCGGATTGAGTTTGTCCGCGAGCTTCAGGGGGTGCGCTATTATAATGATTCCATTGCCTCCAGCCCGTCGAGAACCATCGCGGGCCTGCACGCGTTCGACCAGAAGCTCATTCTGATTGCCGGCGGCTATGACAAGCACATTCCGTTCGATGTGCTGGGGCCTGAAATCTGCGCGCATGTCAGAACGCTGGTGCTCTGCGGCGCAACGGCGGATAAAATCCGCGCCGCGGTGCTCGCCGCGCCGGCTTACCGGCCGGGCGCGCCCGAAATTCTGCAGGCGCAGACGCTTTCGCAGGCGGTTTTGCTGGCGCGCGGCGCGGCAGGGCCCGGCGACGTCGTTACGCTCAGTCCGGCCTGCGCGGCCTTTGACCAGTTCAAAAACTTCATGGTGCGCGGCGAAACCTATAAAAAGCTTGTAAACGATCTGCAGGAGGAAGCCATATGAAGCTCGGAACCGTGATCCAGAAGGCGCAGCAGACCCGGCAGAGGCTGCTGCATCCGTACTGTGCGGCCATTCTGGTCGCGGCGGGCACGGCCCGGCGGATGGGCGGAAGGGACAAGATTCTGCTCCCGCTGGACGGCAGAAGCGCGCTTTCGCGCTGCCTGCAGACGTTCAACCGCAACGCGGTCGTCGATGAGATCGTGGTTGTGACAAGGCCGGAGCTTCTCGAGCCGGTCAGCCGGCTCTGCGCGCACTATCCGAAGGCGCGCATGGTGGTTCCGGGCGGCGCGTCGCGCACGGACTCCGTGCTGCTGGGGCTGGAGGCCGTCTCGCAGCAGGCACAGCTTGTGGCGGTGCACGACGGCGCAAGGCCGCTTGTCCCGGACGAGGTCATTACAAAGGCCGTGCGCAAGGCCGCGAAATTCGGCGCCGCCGCGCCGGCTATCCCGGTCAAGGACACCATCAAGGTTTCAAAGGAGGATGGAATCGTCGATCAGACGCCGCCGCGCCGGACGCTGTTTGCCGTGCAGACGCCGCAGGTGTTCGACGCCGAGCTTCTGCGCGCGGCGCTTCAGAACGCGAAGGAAACCGGCGTCGAGGCGACGGACGACTGCAGCGCGGTGGAGGCGCTCGGGATGAAGGTCCACCTGACCGACGGCTCGGAGGAAAACATCAAGCTGACGACGCCGCTGGATATCGACCTGGCGGAGGCCATTCTTGCAAGGAGGAAGAAGAAAATCTATGTGGAAGCTTCGGATTGGGCACGGCTATGACGTGCACCGGCTGTGCGCGGGCAGGCCTCTGGTGCTGGGCGGGGTGGAGATTCCCTATGAACGGGGGCTGGACGGGCACTCGGACGCGGACGTGCTGCTGCACGCCGTCATGGACGCGATGCTGGGCGCGGCTGCGCTCGGCGATATCGGCGCGCACTTTCCGGATACGGACGCGCGCTACCGCGGCATTTCGAGCCTGCTGCTTCTGGAGAAGACCGCCTCGCTGCTTGCAGCGCATGGCTGGCGCGTTTCCAACCTGGATGCGACGCTGATTGCGCAGAGGCCGAAGCTTGCGCCCTACATTCCTGCCATGCGCGCGGCCATCGCGCAGGCCCTGCAGATGGAAACGGACGATGTGTCCGTCAAGGCGACGACGGAGGAGCGCCTCGGCTTCACCGGCCGGGAGGAGGGCATTGCCGCGCACGCGGTCTGCCTGATTGAGAAAATTCCACAGTCCGCGCCGTAAATAAAAGCGAAAAACCGGCAATCTGCATGATTGACTTTTCCCGGTACGGTGCTATAATTTACCCAAACAAAGCGAAAGCGACAATTTCATACAGCTTTCCTTGGATCGGCTTCAGAACGCGCATGCGGACTGGAGCCGGGAGGAATCTCTGGAGAACTCATTCAATTGGGTGCCGAAGGTGCAAGGCGAACGCCGAATCTCTCAGGCAAACGGACAGAGTAAACTGCGGTTTCTTGACGCGGAATACGAATGGGCAATCCGAAAACGGATGGCCCGTTTTTTATTGGGCCGGAAAGGAATCGAGCATGGAAAACATTCTGCAGGCCAATATGGCGTATCTGAAGACACAGGATTCTGAGATTGCGGCGCTGGTGGAGAGCGAATACCGCCGCCAGAAGCAGAACATTGAGCTGATTGCCTCGGAGAACATTGCCTCTCCCGCCGTCATCGCGGCGATGGGCAGCATTCTGACCAACAAATACGCGGAGGGCCTTCCCGGCAAGCGCTATTACGGCGGCTGCGAATACGTCGATGAGATCGAGCGCATCGCCATTGACCGGGCCAAAACGCTCTTCGGCGCGGGGTATGCCAACGTGCAGCCGCATTCCGGCGCGCAGGCAAACCTTGCGGTCTACGCGGCGCTTCTGCAGCCGGGCGACGGCATTGTCGGCATGGACCTTGCAAACGGCGGGCATCTGAGCCATGGCTCGGCCGTAAATCTCTCCGGAAAGTACTACCGTGCGGCGGGCTACGGCGTCAATCCCGGGACGGGGCGCATCGACCTCAACGAGGTGGAGGACGTGGTCCGGAAGAACCGCCCGAAGCTGGTGGTCGCCGGCGCGTCCGCCTATCCAAGAGCCATCGATTTTCAGGCCTTCGCCGAAATTGCCCACCGCAACGGCGCGCTTCTGATGGTGGATATGGCGCATATTGCAGGCCTCGTCGCCGGCGGGGAGCATATGAGCCCTCTGCCCTATGCCGACGTTGTGACCACCACGACGCACAAGACGCTCCGCGGCCCGCGTGGCGGCATGATTCTCGCGCGAGACGAGGCGTTTGCAAAGAAGCTCAACAGCGGCGTCTTCCCCGGCACGCAGGGCGGCCCCCTGATGCACGTTATCGCGGCGAAGGCCGTGTGCCTGCGCGAGGCCATGCAGCCCGAATTCCGGGACTATGCCCGCAGAATCGTGAGAAACGCCAAGGCGCTGGCAGAGGGACTGACGGATTGCGGCTTTGACCTGGTCTCAGGCGGCACGGACAACCATCTCGTGCTGGTCGACCTGCGCAGCCGCGGCGTGACCGGCCGGGAGCTTCAGGACAAGCTGGACAGCGTCCACATCACCATCAACAAAAACGCCATCCCGAACGACCCGCAGAAGCCCGGCGTCACCAGCGGCGTGCGCATCGGAACGCCCGCGGCGACGACGCGCGGCTTCCGGGAGGAGGATATGCGCCTCGTGGCCAGCTGCATCGACCGCATTGCGCGCGATTATGAAGCCAACCGGGAGAGCGTCCTGCGGGACGTCGCGGCCCTTACGGCCAAGTACCCAATTTATGAATAAGCGCTGGAAATGAGCGGCGGAATGTGCTATGCTTACGGGGAGGCGGAAACGCCTCCCCGTTATTATTTGCGACGCAAAAATAAGAATGTGCCATTTCCTCGCCCCTGCGGGGCAACCGGAAATGCTGCACAAAAGCTTCATGCACCGGCATTTGCGCATTTTCGCGGTGCAGTGTACGCATGCATGAGGCTTTATGCAGAAAGGATGTGCCGCAGCCTTGGAGCAGCTTCCCCAGATTCTGTATCAGGACCGGCGGATTGTCGTATGCGTCAAGCCCGCAGGCGTTTTATCCACGGACGAGCCGGGCGGCATGCCGGAGCTGCTGCGCTGCGCGCTGGGAGAGGAGAACGGCTGCGTGCGTGTGGTGCACCGGCTGGACCGGCCCGTGGGCGGCGTGATGGTTTATGCGCGCTCGCGCGCGGCGGACGCGATTTTGTCGCAGCAGGCGGCCTCTGGTCAGCTGCAGAAGACCTATCTGGCCGTTGTGCACGGCGCGCCGCCGCAGCAGGCGGAGCTTCAGGACTATCTGGTGCGGGACCGGCTGCAGCGCCGTACGAGGGTGGCACAGACGCCGGAAAAGGACGCGCAGCTTGCCCGGCTTCACTTCCGGCGCGTTGCGGTCTGCGGAGAGCTGAGTCTGCTGCGCATCCGGCTTCTGACCGGCCGCACGCACCAGATCCGCACGCAGCTGTCGCACCGCGCGTGGCCGATCTACGGCGACGGAAAATACGGCGCGCCCGAGCAGACGCAGGCCCTTGCGCTTTTTTCCTGTGCGCTGGAGCTTTCCCATCCGCAAAGCGGCGAGCGCCTGCGCTTTGCATGCAATCCGCCCGCAATTTTCCCCTGGAGCCTGTTTGACGCTTGCGCTTTTCAAGAAAACAGCTTATAATGGCAGGACTCTGAATATGAGGTGTGCGATCATGGCAAAATCCGGCCCCAATACGCTGAATATGACCTCAGGCGCGCTGCTGCCGCAGATTCTGATGTTTTCCCTGCCGCTGGCGGCGACGGGCATGCTGCAGCTGCTGTTCAATGCGGCGGACGTGATTGTCGTAGGAAAGTTTGCCGGCAGCGTCAGTCTGGCCGCTGTCGGCGCGACAAGCTCTCTGATCAACCTTTTGATCGGTACGTTTCTCGGAATTTCCGTCGGCGTCAACATTGTCGTCGCGCGGTATCTGGGCTGCCGGGACGAGGCGGGCGTGGCGCGGTCGGTGCATACGGCCGTCGCCCTGAGCCTGTGTCTGGGCGTTCTGGTGCTGGGGCTCGGGCTGTGGCTGTCCACGCCGATGCTGCGCGCGATGGATACCCCGCCGGAGGTTCTGGAGCTGTCCAGCCTGTATCTGCGGATTTACTTTCTCGGCGTGCCGGGCGCTTTGATGTACAACTTTGCCGCGGCGGTGCTGCGGGCCTACGGCGATACGAAACGGCCCCTGATTTACCTGGCGGTGTCCGGCGCGGCGAATGTGGCGCTCAATCTGTTTTTCGTGATTGTCTTCCATCTCGGCGTCGCGGGCGTGGCCATTGCGACGGTGATCTCCCAGTATATTTCCCTGGTGCTGATCCTGATCTGCCTGATGCGCTTTGAGGGAAGCGCCCGGCTGGAGCCGAAGAAGATCCGCCTGCACCCGCAGGAGGCGCTGCGCATGATCCAGATCGGCCTTCCGGCAGGCCTGCAGACGGCGATTTTCAACATCTCCAACGTCATGGTGCAAAGCTCGGTCAATTCCTTCGGCGCGGACGTTATTGCGGCCAACACCGCGGCGGCCAACATCGCAGCCTTCCCCTATACGGCGATGAACGCGGTGTTCCACGCGGCCATCACCTTTACCAGCCAGAACCTCGGCGCGCGGAAGTATGATAGAATCTGGAAAATCTTCTGGTCCTGCAACCTTGCCGTCCAGATTATCGGCCTGCCTTTGTGCGCGCTGTGCACGGTGTTCTCCCGGCAGCTGCTCGGCGTCTATGTTTCCGGCAGCGACCCAGCGTTTGAAGCCGTGATTGCCAACGGCCTGATCCGCGCATATTATGTAACGGCGCCGTACTTTCTCTGCGGCACGATGGAGGTCTGCTGCGGCATGGTACGCGGCCTGGGGCGCTCCTGGCTGCCGATGATTGTATCGACCTTCGGCGCGTGCGTGCTGCGCATCATCTGGATTTATACGCTCTTTGCCTGGGACCACACGCTGCCCATGCTCTATATTTCCTATCCCATTAGCTGGCTTCTGACGGCGGCGGCGCATGTGGTCTGCTTTGCGGTAATCTGGAAAAAGCTCCGGCCGCAGCTGGAGGCGGCGGCCCCGCAGGACGCGGTGGAAGGATAAAAGGAGGAAACGCTGATGCGCGTCATCGACATTGCGGATATCATTTACGCCATGCGCAGCCAGACGCAGTTTGTTCTGCGCTGCGAGGAGGTTTTTCACGATAAAATCAGCTCGGCTGCCTCTGTAATTCTCAGCGCGCAGCCGCGCAAGCCCTTCGTCTGCCTGACGGGACCCTCCGGCTCCGGCAAGACGACGACGGCCATGCGCCTGAAGGCCTATCTTGAAAATCTGGGCGTGCGGGTGATTCAGCTGAGCATGGATAACTTTTTCCTGCCGCTGGATGAGCGCCCGCCGGAGGCAGAGAGCTGGGAATCGCCGTACTGCGTGAACCGGGCGCTGCTGCTCGACGTCATCGACCGGCTCAGCCAGGGCCAGACGGTGCAGACGCCGATTTACGACTTCAGGCAGAACCGGACCGGAAGCTGGATTCCGGTAGAGGGCAGCCGCGAGGCGGTGATCATCGCCGAGGGCATCCACATGCTCAATCCCCTGATTTTTGAGCCCATCCGCGCGCGGGCCACGGGCGTCTACGTCGCGCCGCGGACGCGCCTGATTACCGCGGACGATCAGATTGTAAAGCCCGAGCAGATCCGTGTGGCGCGGCGGATGCTGCGGGACTATCTGGGGCGGGGAAAGAGCCTGCGCGAGACCATTTCCCGCGCGCAGACGGTCGACGAGGGCGAGCGGCAGTATATCGCCCCCAACAAGCCGAACGCGAGCGTCCACATCGACACCTTCCACGACTATGAGCTCTGCATCCTGGCAAAGTATCTGCGGAAGCTGCCGCAGTTTGCCTCGGAGCTGGACGATGCGTTTGTCGCCGAACACGGGCTGACGGTCCTGATGGACGTGGTCCGGAGCCTGCCGCCGCTGGACTGCCCGTATGTACCGCGGGACTCCATTGTGCGCGAGTTTGTCGGCGGAAGCTGCTTCCAATATTAAACGAATCTCAATCGATCGGGGCCGCGCCGCGGCCCCGATTTGATTCTTAAAAATTCTTAAATTGTGCCCTTTGGGTCAAAAATGTGATACAATGGCCCCAAACAGAGAAAGGAAGACGTGCGAAATGGAGCAGACCATCCACATCCTTGTGGTTGACGACGAGCCGGATATCCGGCGAATCTGCAGAATTCTGCTGGAAAACCGGGGCTACCGGATTCTGGAGGCCGGAACAGGGGAGGAGGCCGTCGAGCAGGTGCGGCAGCACCCGGAAATCGACCTGATCGTCATGGACGTGATGATGCCGCAGCTGGGCGGCTATGACGCCTGCCAGAGAATCCGGCAGTTTTCCTCCGCGCCGATTCTTTTCCTGACGGCAAAAACGCAGGAGCAGGATATGCTGCAGGCCTACCAGTCCGGCGGCGACGATTTTCTGGCGAAGCCGTTTTCGCATAACGAGCTTCTGATGAAGGTGGACTCGCTTCTGCGCCGCTACCGCGTCTACAAGGGCAAAATGGCCGGAAAGACGCTGCGGCGCGGCCTGGTGATGGACGAGGACAACCACCGCATCGTCTGCGATGGAAAGCCCCTGGAGCTGACGGAGAAGGAATTTGCCATTCTGCAGTGTCTGGCGGACAACCGCGGGCAGGTCGTCTCCGTGGAGCGGATTTACGAATCGGTCTGGCACGAGCGCTATATGCCAGCGTCCAACAATACGGTGATGGTGCACATTGTGAACCTGCGCAAGAAGCTGGAGGAGAACCCCGCAAGCCCCACGCTTATCCGCACGATCTGGGGAAAGGGCTATCAGATTGACGAATAATACGAATCATCCGAAAACACAGTCCCTGCATGTCAAGCTGCTGCTGTTGATGCTGCTGGCGCTGGCAGCCGGCTTTGGAATTTATTTTCTGGCCAACGCCGCCGGCGAGCGCCTGATCGCGGACCGGTATATGAGTGAGCGGGCCATGAACCAGCGGACCTACGCCATCTCGCAGGAGCTTCAGAGCTATGTGCAGGAAAACGGCCTGTCCTCCCGCGATACCGACGCCATCTCCCGCTGGGCCATCAGCAAAAAGGACGTCTATATTCTTCTGTACAAGGACCAGCATCTGGCGCTGGAGGCCGGCTGGTGGGGCGTGGAAAGCGGCGCTTCGGACTCAGAGGAGGAGAGGGAATCCGCACCTCTGAGCAATTCCGTTGCCGCAAGCGCATATCCGCTCTACCTCAGGGATGGCGTCTTCCAGGCGGTCATTTATGAGTTTTCCGAAACCAAACTTTATAATCTCTGCAAACTGGGGAGCCTGTTTCTGGCCTGCGCGGCGGCCATGCTGCTGCTGCTGCTGTATAACCGCAGCGTCACGCGGCGGATTGCCGCGCTGGCGGACTCCGTGCGGAAAATCGGAGAGGGGGACCTGCACCGGGAGCTGGTCCCGGAGGGCTGCGACGAGCTGACCGTGCTTGCCGAGAGCATCGAGCAGATGCGCAGATCCATCCTCCAGAAAACAGAGGAGGAGCAGGCCGCGCTGCGGCAGAATTCGGAGCTGGTGACGGCCATGTCGCACGATATCCGCAATCCGCTTACCGCGCTGCTGGGCTATCTGGACATCGCAAAGAACGGCCAGTACCGGACGCCGCAGGAGCTTCAGAGCTACCTGGAGGCGGGCTACAGCAAGGCGGTCCAGCTCAAGAAGCTGACGGACGAGCTGTTCCGGTATACCATGCTCTTCGGCTGCCGGGAGCTGCCGCTCAACCTGGAGGAATACGACGCGGCGCTGCTTTTTGAGCAGCTTCTGAGTGAGGGCTGCGCCGGTCTGGAGCAGCATGGCTTTCAGGTCCGGCTGGAGCTGGGTCAGCCCTCCGGGCGCGTACGCGTGGACATGGTTTATTTCAAGCGTGTGCTCGACAACCTGTTTGACAACATTCTCAAGCATGCCGAGCCGAAGGCGCCGGTGTGCATTGTCCTCAGTACGGACGGAAAGCGCCTGACGCTCAGCATGGAGAACGTGTCCGCCTGCAACACGGGAAAGATCGAGTCCAACCGCATCGGTCTTCGCACCTGCAGCAAGATCATGGAGCAGCTGGGCGGCTCGTTTTACAAGGGCGCGGAGGCCGGACGCTTCCGGGCGGAGGTGTCCCTGCCGCTGCTGCCGGAAAAGGACGGCAATTGACACACGACTTAATTTTTTCTTAAAAAGGCGCGCGGGGCCTTTTCAAATATCTGCCGCGCTGATAAGATAGGGTGAATCGAAAATCCGAACAGCTTTTGCGGCAGAGCCGCAGAAAGGAGCTTACGACATGAGAAACTATCAACGACTTCTTGCGCTGGCCCTGGCGCTGGCGCTTTGCGTGGGGATGCTGGCGGGCTGCGCGAAAAAGGGCGAGAAGGACCCCGGTACGCCCTCCAAGCCGTCAGACAATAACCCCGGTACGCCGGCCAGCAATGTTTCCAACGAGGAAAAGGCGGCCATCACGGCCAAGTATGCCTACAAGGCCAGCTACGTGGATGTGCAGGGCTCGTTCCAGTATATAAACAGCATCTGCATTTCCGGCTCGACGGTCTATCTGCTTGCCGCCGTCAACGGCGAGGAGGTCACCGAGACCGACCCCTATACCGGCGAAAGCTATACCTACCAGCAGTCGCGTATGGGCCTTTTCAAGGTTGACGCCGGGACCGGCGCGGTGGAGGAGCTGACGGGCTATACCCCGGCGCAGCCGCCCGAGGGCTGGCAGGGCGGCAGCGACATCAGCTCCATGCAGGCCGCGTCCGACGGCACGCTCTGGCTCTCCGTCTATTACTATACATACCGCTACAACCTTCCCGAGGACTTTGACCCCGAGAATGACCAGCAGTGGAACTACTATGAAGAGGGCGAAAACAAGTCCACGCTTGTGCACCTGGCTGCGGACGGCTCCCTGATCAAGGAGATTTCCACCAGCTTCGGCTCTGACTCGGACGGCGTCGCGACTGACGTGGTCGGAGTGGACGGAAATATTTCAAACTTCCTGCTGGATTCTGCCGGGAACCTCTACGCCACGGATTATAACAACATCTATGTGCTCGATTCCGAGGGCACGGTTCAGTTCCAGCTCCCCTGCGACAGCAACGGCGGAAACCTCTGCCGCTACAGCGCGGATAAGATCGGCGTCATCACCTGGGGCTCGGGCGAAACCGACGAGGACAGCGGCCAGTTCATCCGTATCATCGATCCGGCCAAGAAGGGCTGGAGCGACGAAAAAATCAAAATCCCGGGCGAGGCCTGGAACGTCTACGCCGGCGACGACGTCTACGACCTGTATTACGACTACAACGGCAAGATCTTCGGCTACATTGCCGCAACCAATACGAAGGAAAAGGTCGTCGACTGGATGGAGTGCGACGTGGACTCCAACAATCTTTCCAGCTTTTCGATTCTCCCGGACGGACGCGTCTTTGCCCTTACCACCAACTATGATTATAGCGGAAACGGCGACAGGCAGACCCAGCTGGTGGTCCTCACGCGCGTGGACGCTTCCACGGTAACGGAGAAGACGGTCATTACGCTGGCGTGCATGTATCTGGACTGGGATCTTCGCAGCCGCATCGTCGAATACAACAAGACGAACGAAAAGTACCGCATCGTGGTCAAGGACTATTCCGAGTATGCCACGGATGAGGACTATAACGCCGGCGTGACCAAGCTCAACACCGAGATTCTGGCCGGCAAGGTTCCGGATCTGTTCTTCATCAACTCCAACATTCCGCTGAAGAAATACGCCGGCAAGGGCCTTATCGCAGACCTGTACAGCTTTATGGACGCAGATCCCCAGCATGGGCGGGAGGTGTTTGTCCAGCCGGTGCTCAAGGCGCTGGAAAACGACGGCAAGCTCTATGAAATCGGCCTGAATTTCTCCGTCTCCACGGCGATGGGCCTGCAGAAGGTGGTCGGCGATTACACGACCTGGACGCTGGCGGACCTCCGGGACGCCATGACGAAGCTCCAGCCGGAGGCGACGGTCTTCAGCTTCTACAACACCAAGGCCGACATGCTCTCCACCTGTGTCAGCCGCAACATCAAGAGCTATGTCGACTGGACCACAGGCGCGTGCAACTTTGACAGCGACAGCTTCATCGCCCAGCTGGAGTTTGCAAACTCCTTCCTGGACAGCTTTGACTGGGAGACGTTCTATGAGGAGAACCCGAACTACAACTGGGAGCCGGATTCCGACAAGATGAACCGCGGCGAGCAGCTGCTGACTGCGGTTTACCTCGGCTCGTTCGATGATTACCTTTACAACTGCAGCGCCTATGACAGCGGCGTCTGCTTCGTCGGCTACCCGACTGAGGACGGCAGCTTCGGCAGCAGCTTCCAGATCAACTACAGCTATGCCATCTCCAACGTTGCCTCCGACGAGGTCAAGAATGCCTGCTGGGAGTTTATCTGCTCGATGCTGGACGAGCAGAATGCGAATACGGACCGCATCTGGCAGTTCCCGATTCTGCAGAAGGCCTTTGACGCCATGAAGGAGAGGGCCATGACGCCGGATTATCAGCTGGATGAGAACGGCGAAAAGGTGCTCGACGAGAACGGCGAGCCCATCAAGTACCCGAAAATGACCTACTATACCGGCAACTCCGACGAGCCGACCGAAATTTACGAAATGACGCAGGAGCAGGCCGACGAGGTCATGGACCTGATCAACCGCACCACCTCCACCTCCGATTACGATCAGGAGATCATGGACATCATCACCGACGAGGCGCAGGCCTTCTTTGCCGGTGAGAAGACGGCCCAGGAGACCGCCGGCATGATCCAGAGCCGCGTCAACCTGTACGTCGCCGAACAGAGATAACAAGAACATTCACCCGTATCTTCAGAGGCCGCAGGGCCTCTGAAGATACACGCGCAAGGGAGGCCTCGCATTGAATCTCACGCCAACCAGACCAGCCCCCGCGCAGGAGCTGCGCCGGGATCACCGCAGGCGGAAGCTGCGGGATTTTCTGAGCTCCATGTGCTTCTCCGGCCCGAGCTTTGCCGGAATGCTGGTGTTTTACATCATTCCGTTCGGGGTGATCGTCTATTATTCGCTGATCCGGGGTGTGGCGGATCATGGCTTTGCAGGCCTGCAGAATTACCGGAACGTCATTCAGAACGGCGCGTTTCAGATTGCGGTAAAAAATACGGCGGTCTTTTCCGCCGTGGCCGTGCCGGGCGCGGTCATTCTGGCGATGGTGCTCGCGCTGATGCTCGAGGCGCGGATTCCATGGAAAAGCCAGTTCCGGACCTTTTTCCTGAGCCCCATGATGGTGCCCGTCGCGTCCATCATCCTCATCTGGCAGGTGCTGTTCCACAGCAACGGCGTCGTCAACGAGCTGCTGGTCAGGCTCGGCGGCGGAAAAATTGACTGGCTCAAATCCGACTGGTCGATTGTGGTTATCGTGCTGCTGTTCTGGTGGAAGAACCTCGGCTACAACATGATTTTGTTCATGGCCGCGCTCAACAACATCCCCAAGGAGCTTCTGGAGGTTGCGGAGGTGGAGGGCGCGTCCAAGGTCTATCAGTTCTTCCACATCAAGCTCCGCTACCTGTCCCCCACGGTGCTGTTTGTCACCATCCTGTCCATCATCAACTCCTTCAAGGTCTTCCGGGAAATCTATCTTCTGACCGGAAATTACCCCTATGAATCCCTGTACATGCTGCAGCACTTTATGAACAACATGTTCCGCGACGTGGACTATCAGCGTCTGTCCGCGGCGGCGGTGCTGCTGGCCATCGCCATTATCATCCTGATTGCGCTTTTGTTCCTCGCGGAGGACGCGTTCGGAAAGGACGTGGAGGGATGAAGAAAAAACGCTATTTTTCGCGCGGCATGTGCTTTCTGCTGTGCGCGCTGTTTGCGCTTTTGTTCCTGCTGCCGACGGTCCTCACCATCACGAATTCCTTCATGACCCAGAGCGAGATCACGGCCAACTATGGCCAGGTCTTTGACAACGCGAAGGA
>CAKUHJ010000043.1 GCA_934655935.1 uncultured Oscillospiraceae bacterium
CGGCACAGACCGGCGGGGAAACCAAGACCTACCTTGTCGGCATCTGCCAGCTGGTCCAGCATGAGGCGCTCGACGCTGCCACGCAGGGCTTCAAGGACGCTCTGACAGAGGCGCTTGGCGACGCGGTCCAGTTTGACGAGAAGAACGCCTCCGGCGACTCCGCAAACTGCTCCACGATTGTAAACGGCTTCGTGTCTGAAAACGTCGACCTGATGATGGCCAACGCAACCCCGGCCCTGACCGCTGCCGCATCGGCCACCAGCGAGATTCCGATTCTCGGCACCTCCATCACCGCCTATGGCGTTGCGCTGGATATTGAGGACTTCAACGGCACCGTCGGCGGCAACATCTCCGGCACCTCCGATCTGGCGGACCTGCAGAAGCAGGCGGAGATGATCCTCGAGTGGTTCCCGGAGGCAAAGACCGTCGGCCTTCGGTACTGCTCCGCAGAGCCCAACTCCCTGTATCAGGTTCAGGAGGTTGCAAAGACCCTGAACGCAAAGGGCGTGGAAACCGAGGAGTTTGCCTTTACGGACACAAACGACGTTGCCTCTGTCACGCAGGCTGCCTGCGACGCCTCTGACGTCATCTACATTCCGACGGACAACACCGCCGCCTCGAACACCGAATCCATCGCCAACATCGTAATTCCCGCCGGCGTTCCTGTCATCGCCGGTGAGGAGGGCATCTGCCGCGGCTGCGGCGTTGCGACGCTTTCCATCAGCTACTATGACCTTGGCGTGACGACCGGCAAGATGGCCGCGAAGATTCTCAAGGGCGAGAGCGATATTTCCACCATGCCCATCGAGTACACCGAGGCGACCGCAAAGTATAACCCCTCTGTCTGCGAAGCGCTCGGCATCACCCCGCTGGAGGGCTACACCGCCATCGAAGGCTGATCTTTAAACACACTCCGCAAGGAAGGCGCTTTTCGCGTCTTCCTTGTCGGCGAATTGAAGGAGAGTTTTTATGAGTTTTCTGACTTCCCTGCTCAACGCCCTTCCGGGCGCGGCCGCGCAGGGCCTGGCCTGGGGCATTATGGCCATCGGCGTCTATATTACCTTCCGGGTCCTGGACGTTGCGGACCTGACCGTGGACGGCTCGCTCGCAACGGGCGGCGCGGTCTGCGTGATGCTCATCCGCGCAGGCGTCAATCCCTGGCTCAGCGTTCTGTGCGCAGTTCTTTCCGGCATGCTGGCAGGCCTCGTCACCGGTCTTTTCCACACGCGCTGCGGCATCCCCGCCATCCTTGCCGGTATTCTGACGCAGCTGGCGCTTTACTCGGTCAACCTCCGCATCATGGGCAGCAAGGCAAATCAGGCCGTCGGCGTGGACAAGTATCCGCTGCTGCTCTCCCAGCGCTTTGTGCGGGAGCTGTCTGTCAAGAATCCCCTTCCGCTGCTGCTGGCGTTTACCGCAGTTGTGATTGCGGCGCTTTACTGGTTCTTCGGTACGGAAAAGGGCTGCTCGCTCCGCGCGACAGGTGCCAACTCCAATATGGCGCGCGCGCAGGGCATCGATACGAAGGCGGACCTGGTGCTCGGGCTCATGCTCTCAAACGGCCTTGTCGCCCTCTCCGGCGCGCTTCTCGCGCAGTATCAGGGCTCGTGTGATATCAATATGGGCCGCGGTGCAATCGTCATCGGCCTTGCCGCCGTGATCATCGGCGAGGTGATCTTCGGCAGACTCTTCCGCAATTTCGGGCTGAAGCTGCTTGCTGTATCAATCGGCGCGATCATCTATTATATAGTACTTCAGATTGTCCTGCAGCTTGGTCTCAACACAAACGACCTCAAGCTCATCACCGCGCTGATTGTTGCGGTATTCCTCTCAATTCCCTACTGGAAGGGCCAGCTCTTCCACAAGACTGCGGCCAGCGCCGCAAAGAAGGGAGACCGTACCCATGCTTGAACTCCACAGCGTCTATAAAACCTTCAACCCCGGCACGGTCAACGCGAAGACCGCGCTGAACGGCCTGAGCGTCACGCTCAACGACGGCGACTTCGTAACCGTCATCGGCGGAAACGGCGCAGGAAAATCCACCATGCTCAATGCCATTGCCGGTACATTTTCCGTCGACGCGGGAACGATTGTCATCGACGGCAAGGACGTCACCGCCCTTCCGGAGCATCGGCGCGCGGCGCTGATCGGCCGCGTCTTCCAGGACCCCATGATGGGCACCGCGCCCACCATGCAGATTGAGGAAAATCTTGCGCTCGCCGCCCGCCGCGGCAAACGGCGCGGCCTTGGCTGGGGCATCCGGAAGGACGAGCGGGAGGAATACCGCCGCCGGCTCCAGACGCTCGGCCTCGGCCTGGAGGATCGTCTGACCGATAAGGTGGGCCTGCTTTCCGGCGGCCAGCGGCAGGCGCTGACCCTGGTCATGGCCTCCCTGCGCCGGCCGGAGCTGCTGCTGCTTGACGAGCACACTGCAGCTCTTGACCCGGCGACGGCGAAAAAGGTCCTGGACCTTTCCGACCAGATCATCGCCGAGCAGAAGCTGACGGCTCTGATGGTCACGCATAATATGAACGACGCCATCCGCCACGGAAACCGGCTGATTATGATGAACGCCGGCACCATCATCCTGGACGTCAGCGGCGAGGAAAAGCAGCGCCTGACAAAGGCGGAGCTGATGGACCGCTTCGCCGAAATCAGCGGCAGCGCCATGGAAAGCGACCGCGTACTTCTGTCCTGAAGGGACCGCCAAAAGCAAGAACCCTTACAACGCGCGATATATCGCCGGACCAGGCCTGGTCCGGCGATATTTTTCGCTAAGTTCTTGCAAAGAAGGCAAAGATTTGCTATGCTATACGCATTCGTTTGCGGCATTCGCTTGCAAATTCTCTGCCGCAGGAAAAAGGTGTGTGTAAAAATGGAAAAAAGAAAGCGTCGCTGGGGCGACCGAAAGGATGGCGTGCTGCTCCGGGATCTGGACGGAATGCACTTCATTACGCCGCTGATTTATCCGAATCGCTGCGATAATGAAGCCTACATCTCCGAAACGATCGACCTGACCAACATCAACGCCTATCTCAAGAAGAAAAACGAGCAGGAGACGGAATTCCCCTATACCATGTTCCATCTGATTGTCGCAGCGCTGGTCAAAACGGTCACGCTGCGGCCCAAGCTGAACCGCTTTATCGCGAACAAGAATTTCTACCAGAGAAATGAGGTCTCTGCGGCCTTCGTCGTGAAAAAGCAGTTTTCGGACAGCGCGGCGGAAGCGCTTGCCGTTATCCACGCAGCGGACGACTCCAGCCTTGAAACGCTGCACGAGGACCTCCGCCATCAGATTCTTGACTGCAAGGACCTGAAAAAGGTGGACTCCTCCACCGACAGTATGAATTTCTTCAATCGGATGCCGCGCTGGTTCGGCAAATTCCTGGTGTGGATTCTGACGCGGCTGGATATCCACGGCTGGATTCCCGCGAGCATCATCGAGACGGACCCCTACTACTGCACGTGCGTGCTGTCCAACCTCGGTTCCATCAAGCTCAAAAGCGGCTACCATCATCTGACGAACTGGGGAACCTGCTCTTTGTTCTGCATCATCGGCGAAAAATCCACGCGTCCGCTCTTCCATGCAGACGGCAGCTTTGAAATGCGCGAAATGCTGGACCTCGGCCTTACCATCGACGAGCGCCTGGCCGACGGCTACTATTATTCAAAGAGCATCCGCCTTCTCAAGAAGCTGCTTGAAAATCCGGAGCTTCTTGAAACGCCTGCCAGCCAGGAAATTGAATACTGACAGCTGACATAAAAAACATGTGCGGTGCCTTTTTGTAAGGCCCGCACATGTTTTTTCAAATCGCTCAGTCGTGAGACCTTCTGAGTTCGCGCATGCACGCTGCGCAGATATTCTTTCCCTTGTAAACCGAAACATTCCGGCCGTCGCCGCAGAAAATGCAGGTAGGCTCATACTTTTTCAGAATGATCGACTCTCCGTCCACATAAATTTCAATAGCGTCTTTCTCCGCAATATCCAGCGTCCGGCGAAGCTCGATCGGAAGAACGATCCGGCCAAGCTCATCCACTTTTCTGACAATGCCCGTTGATTTCATAGCTCATTGACTCCTTTCAGGCAGCTCATGCTTTGGTATTAATTTTAGCAGACTCATCATAGCATCCAAATATGTCCAAAATTTGAACAGAATAGATTTTTTTCGAGGAGATTTTTATGGCCATGTCTTTTCTGTACCCCGCGCTGCTGCTTCTGGCTCTGATAAGCGGCGTGATCAGCGGAAATACCGCAGCCCTCGGCACCGCTATGCTCCAGGGCGCGCAGGACGGCGTCGCGCTTGTGCTGCAGCTGTCCGGCGCGCTGTGCCTGTGGTCCGCGCTGAGCCGTCTGCTTGAAAAATCCGGCGGAATGGCCCAGCTTTCCGCCCTTCTGCGGCCGGTCGCGGGCAGGCTGTTTCCGCGCTGTGCAGAGGACCGGGAGGGCTTCGGCTTTCTCTGCGCAAATCTGGCGGCCAATGTCCTCGGCTTCGGCAACGCCGCAACGCCGCTCGGCGTGCAGGCTGTGCAGAGAATGCACGCGCTGGAGGGCGCGGGCGACCCCTCAGACGAGCTTTGTACGCTGATTGTGCTGAACTCAGCCTCCCTGCAGCTCATCCCCTCCACCGTCGCAGCCGTCCGCGCAGGGCTCGGGGCAAGGTCCGCCTTTGACATTCTTCCGGCCGTCTGGCTGGCCTCCGGCTGCTCGGTCCTGGCGGGCCTGCTTGCCGCGCGGCTTTTGCGCGGATGGAGGTACTTTTCTTGACCGGCCTTCTGATTCCGCTGATTTTTCTTGGCGTCTGCGCGCTTGCCCTGCGGCGGAAAATGGATGTATACGGCGAGCTTACCCTGGGCGCGGGAGCGGGGCTGCGGATGCTGCTGGTGCTTGTGCCGCCGCTGGTGCTGATTCTCTCCGCGGTAAAAATGCTGCGTGTCAGCGGCTTTTTTACGTTGATTGCGCCGGTCCTTTCGCCGCTGTTTTCCTTTTTCGGTCTTCCGCAGGAGCTCGCACCCCTGATGCTGATCCGCCCCTTCAGCGGCAGCGCCGCGCTTGCGGTCGGCGCGGAGCTGATGGCGCAGTACGGCGTGGATTCCC
Source organism: uncultured Oscillospiraceae bacterium (assembly GCA_934655935.1). Taxonomy (GTDB): domain Bacteria; phylum Bacillota; class Clostridia; order Oscillospirales; family Oscillospiraceae; genus CAG-170. The sequence goes on from CAKUHJ010000043.1 coordinate 5,096, forward strand.
GGATCGGGCGGACTGCCGCCGTCATGCTGGGAAGCTCGGAGACCACCTTCTACGCCATCGGCGTCTACTTCGGCGCCGCCGGGATTCGGCGCACCCGCTATGTGATTCCGGCCGCCCTGATTGCAGACCTTGCCGGATTTCTGATGGCCGGGGCCGCCGTCCGCTGGTTCTTTTGAGCAGGCAGGCACGGATTTTCGCCGCGGCGTCACCGCACAATAAATCTCGCGCCGGGTCATCTTGCCAAATTATGCGCTGACGCGCTGTACTTTTTCGCCATGATCTGGTATACTATATGCGCTTATGACTGAACAAAGGGTGAAAACAATGGAATTTCTTGTAGATCTGATCTCGAAAGAGGTTTCCGGCGCGTTTGAACAGGCCGGCTTTGACGCGAAATACGGCAAGGCCACGCTCTCCAACCGTCCGGATTTGTGCGAATACCAGTGCAACGGCGCGATGCCTGCAGCCAAGCAGTATCATAAAGCGCCCATTCAGATTGCCTCCGCCGTGTGCGTGCAGCTTCAGGGCAGCGCCCTGTTCCGCTCCGTGGAGGCCGTCAATCCGGGCTTTCTCAATCTGAAGCTTTCCGAGGACTATCTTGCCGGATACCTGCGCGAAATGGCGTCGGACACGCGGCTCGGCGTCAAGACTGACCCCGAGGCGGGCGTCGTGCTGGTCGACTACGGCGGGCCGAACGTGGCAAAGCCCCTGCATGTCGGCCATCTGCGCAGCGCCATCATCGGCGAGTCCATCAAGCGCATCTGCGCCTTCTTCGGCAACCGCACCATCGGCGACGTGCATCTGGGCGACTGGGGCCTTCAGATGGGCCTGATCATCGAGCAGCTGCGCGACGAGCAGCCGGAGCTTCCCTATTTTGACGAAACCTTTGCCGGGGACTATCCTGCGGATGCGCCCTTTACCATTTCCGACCTGGAGCGCATCTACCCCGCCGCCAGCGCAAAAAGCAAGGAGGACGAGGCCTTCGCCGCGCGCGCGCACGAGGCGACCTTCCGCCTTCAGCGCGGCGAACGCGGCTATACAGCGCTCTGGAAGCTCATTCTGCGTCTGTCCGTAGAGGATCTCAAAAAAAACTACGACAATCTGGACGTTCATTTTGAGCTCTGGAAGGGCGAAAGCGACGCGCAGCCTTACATTCCGGAGCTGCTGGAAAGAATCCGGGAAAGGAAGCTCGCCGTGGAGTCCGAGGGCGCGCTGGTCGTACCGGTGCAGACGCCGGAGGACACAAAGGAGCTTCCGCCCTGCATTCTTCTCAAGTCCGACGGCGCAACGCTGTACGCCACCACAGACCTTGCGACCATCATCCAGCGCGAGCGCGATTTCCATCCGGACAAGTATATTTACCTGACCGACAAACGGCAGAACCTGCATTTTGAGCAGGTCTTCCGCGTTGCGCGCATGGCGGAGCTGGTCAGCCCCAAGGCCGGGCTTTCGCACATCGGCTTCGGCACGATGAACGGCAAGGACGGCAAGCCCTTCAAAACGCGGGCCGGCGGCGTGATGCGGCTGGAAACCCTGATTCAGGAGGTTACGGACTATGTCACGGGCAAAATTCAGGAAAACCAGACGGTTCCCGACGAGGCGCTGGCCGAAACCGCAAAGCAGATTGCGCTGGCCGCGCTGAAATATGGCGATCTCAGCAACCTTCCGACAAAGGACTATGTCTTCGACCTGGACCGCTTCTCCTCCTTCGAGGGCAATACCGGCCCGTATATCCTCTACACCATCGTCCGCATCAAATCCATCCTTGCAAAATACGGCCGGCCCGCGGAGCCTGCGGCGCTTGCAGGGGCGCAAAGCGACGAGCAGAAGCAGCTGATGCTGATTCTGGCGCGGCTTTCGGACGCGCTGTGGAGCGCCTACCGCGAGCTCTCGCCAAACGCCATCTGCGCCTACATCTATGAGCTCAGCTGCGCGGCCAACAAGTTCTATCACGACGTCCGGATTCTTTCCGAGCCCGATGAAAAAAAGCAGGCAAGCTACATTGCGCTCATGGACCTTGCCAGGCGCGCGCTCGAATGCTGCATTTCCCTGCTCGGCTTCCGGGCACCGGAGCGGATGTAAGCAAAGATGTAAGCAAAATTTCCTGTTGACAAATCCGGAAAACATGCTATAAATAGCGTCGAGACACTCAAGGGGCCCTTCCGGGCCCCTTGTTATTCCGCAAAAAACGGATTTCTGTGTGTTTTTCCGACTCTAAGCTTGACAGGAGGTTTCATCCATGACCCGCGATCTGACAACCGGAAGTCCCACAAAGGTCATCCTGCAGTTTGCGATACCGGTTCTGTTCGGCCTGCTGCTGCAGCAGGTCTATTCTCTGGTCGACACGGCCATCGTCGGCCACGCGCTGGGCGTGATGGCCCTCGGCGGCGTCGGCTCGACCGGTTCTTTGAACTTTCTGGTAATCGGCTTCTGCAACGGTCTGTGCACCGGCATGGCCATCCCCATTGCGCAGGCCTTCGGCGCGAATAACCGAAAAGAGCTGCGCATCCTGACCGGCAACTGCATCTGGCTGTGCGTGCTGGTTTCCGCCGCGCTGCTTCTTCTGACGCTTCCAAGCTGCCATTGGATGCTCCGGGTGACCGGCACGCCGGAGGAGCAGTTTTCCTACGCCTACAGCTATATCTTCATCATCTTCGCCGGAATTCCGACCACGCTTCTGTATAATATGAGCGCCTGCATTCTCCGTGCGCTCGGCGACAGCAAAACCCCCGTGTGGTTCCTGGCGCTGGCCTCGGCGATCAACATCGCATTGGACCTGCTGTTTGTCTATCCGCTTCAGATGGGCGTTGCTGGCGCAGCCGTCGCGACAGTCATCTCCCAGGCGGTTTCCGGCCTGCTCTGCGTCCTGTTCATGGCGAAAAGATTTGAAATCCTCCGCATGAACGCGGACGAACGAAGGCTCCGCCGCCCGCAGGCGATGCGCCTGCTTGGAATGGGGCTGCCGGTCGGCCTGCAGTTTTCCATTACCGCGGTCGGCTCGGTGCTTCTGCAAAGCTCCGTCAACTCCCTTGGCGCAATTCCGGTCTCCGGCGCCGCGACCGCAGGCAAGCTCTTTCAGCTCCTCGCCTGCCCGTACGATACCCTCGCCATGGCCGCCAGCAACTTTGCCGGGCAGAATCTTGGCGCGGGGAAATTTGACCGCATCCGCCGCGGCGTTTGGACCTGCATGGCGCTTGGCATGATCTACTGCGTCGCCCATATTCTCCTGGTCCAGTTCGGGTGCGAATACGCGGTGCTTCTGTTCATGTCCAGGGAGGAGTCCGGCGCGGTTCTTCCCTACACGCTGCAGATGTGCCGGATTGTTTCCTATTTTGGTCCGCTCCTTCTGGGCGTCAACGTTTTCCGCCTCTCTATTCAGGGCATGGGCTTCAGCCGCCTGGCGCTGTTTGCCGGGATTCTGGAAATGATCGCAAGGGTTATCATGGCCGTGTGGGGCGTGCCGGCGCTTGGCTTTACCGGCGCGTGTCTGGCCGGTCCCCTTGCCTGGGTGCTGGCGGACGCCTTTCTTGTGCCGGCCTGCTTTGCCTGCATCCGCAAGCGCGAGCAGCAGGCGCTGGACGCCAGAAAAGAGCTCGCCACCGAATAAAAAACTGAGGAAGAGGGACGCGCCCTCTTCCTCAGTTTCTTAACTTCAGCGTATCAGAAAGCCTGCATCTTACCACAGCGCATAGACGACGCGGTACAGCGCGCGTTTCCAGGGCCGGCGGTCCTGCCGCAGCCCTACGGTCAGCTCGCTGCAGAAATCGCGAAGCTGCTGCAGCTCCTCCTGCGTCAGCTTGTGGCGGCTGAAGCGCGCCTTCTCCGCCAGCGCGGTCAGCTCGTCCGGCGTCGTCCTGCCGCTGATTTTTGCAAGCCACTGCGCATGGCGGTAATACATGACGGCCCGGCGGTTACAGCTGCCGCGGCCCATCGCCGCAGCGCGGATGGAAAACAGCAGCGCGCGCCAGGAAAACACCAGCGCAGCAAGCCCCAGCAGCGCCCAGACGATCCCCGGCAGGCGGAAGCGCTTTTTTTCCGCAGCAGCCGCCCCGCCCTGCGGTTTGCTTTCCTCCGGCGTGCTGGACGGCTGCGTGCCGCCTTGCGGCAGATCCGGTGAAGCGCCTTCCGGCGCGGGTTCTCCGCCGCCGGACGCATCCGGGCCGGGCTGCCGGGCGGAGGCGGCGGGCGTCGCGTCCAGCTGCACCCAGCCAAGTCCGTCCACATAGGCCTCGGTCCAGGCGTGCGCGTCGTCGGAGGTGACGTCTGTCCAGCCGTCCTGCGTGCTTTCCGCCAGATATCCGGTCACGAACCTGGCAGGAACGTCCCACAATCGGAGAAGCACCGTCGCGGCCGTTGCAAAATGCACGCAGTAGCCGGTTTCGCTCTCATGAAGAAACCACTCTGTAAAATCGCGGTCCGCCGGCGCTCTTTGCGTATTGAGATCATAGCGCGCACTCTGCTGCACATATGCCTGCACCAGGCGGATTTTCTCTTCCGTGGTGGGCGCGGCGGAGGCGGAAGCCTGCAGCGCCTGCATGACGTCGGAAACAGACTCCGCCAGTCCCTCCGGAAGCTGCGTATAGGTCTGCGCCGCGAACGCAGCGTACCCCGGCGCGGCGATATCCGCGGACGTCTGCGGCGAGAAAAAATAGGAATACTCAGTTTCCTGCTCCGGGTTGGACACGTAGCTGTCGCCGCTGAGCGTCACCGCCTCCGACGCTGCGGGCCAGCACGGAAGATAACGGACCCCGGATTTCATATCGGTCTGAATTTCAAGCGCGTAGACCGGAGCCTGAGACGGCGCGGCAAGCGGGGCCTCCAGCCGGGAAATTTCCGCCTCGTCCGCGGCGTCCGCAGGGCTCCAGCGATGGCCGTCGTAGCGCGCCATGGACGCGCCGCGCAGATATACGCTGCCGGACGGCGCACCGGTTCTGACCTGCATCACATGCAGAGAGAACTGCGTCTGCGGGCCAATGCGGGAAAGATTGAAACCGCTCACGCCGGAATCCCAGAGATAGCTTCCAAGCAGGCTCGGCGAAAACGCAGACGAAGTGGGAAAGGAAACAGAGGAAACCCTTTTGGGAAGCACAGAAAGCGTTTTGATCGCCTCCTGCGCATGCGTCTTCAGCGCCTGCGGCCATGCGGCCCGCTGATACTCCGCCGCCGGAACCAGCAGTGCCGGCAGCGCCGCGTAGCACGCAAGCGGAAGCAGCAGCAAAAGCGCAAGGCGGCTTCCCTGCCCGTGCGGCGTCAGGCGGCTGCGCTGCGTAAACACAAGCAGCGCAATGCAGAACACCACCAGAACCGCGCTCCACGGCGCAGGCGGCGTCTCCAGAATGACCAGGCAGAGCACCAGAACCGGCGCCGCCGAAGCAATCGCCCAGAGCGCACTTTTCCTCCTGCAGACGACGAGCGCGCTCAGAAAGGCAAACCACGCGCCTACGCACGCAAGCGCCGCGGTCGCCGGGCCCTCCGGCGCGGCCGCAGCCTCCGGCAGCTTTGGAAAAACGCCGCAGTAAAACGCGTAGACTGCCGCAGCCGTGGAGATAGCGCTGGGCGCAATCTCATCCCAGAAAAGCGCCAGACCTCCGCCCGCCAGAAGCGCGCACACAAGGTACGGCCAGAAGCGCGGCAGCAGCATCAGCCCCGCGAAGACGGCCCCTGCCGCCGCGCAGAAAAGCGCCAGCCACCAGGCCCCGGCCTGCAGGGAAAAAGAGCTTTTCAGGCAGAAGCAGAGCCCGGCGCCAAGCCCGGTTCCGCAGACGAAGGCCGCCAGAAAGCGCGAAAGCCGCGCGTCATGCTTCTTCATACCCTCGCTTCCTTTCCTTCTCCCGGCGCTATATGGCAGCGCCAGTCCGCCTGCGGATACCGCTTGCCTGCAATGCTGGGAAGCGGCTGCGTCAGCGGCAGATGCAAAAGCCGCACGACCAGCGGCTCCAGCGCAGACGCTTCCGGAATCGGGACAGAATCAAACTCATGCCGCAGGGTATCCGGAAAGTCAATCTGGTGGGGCACCTCATGCGCGCTCAGCCACTGCGACAGCCAGAGAAGCTGATCGAGCGTCCGGTCCATCTCCGCGCGGTCCGCGCTCAGGTCAAAGCTCAGCACAACCTGCCCCCGGTTCGGCTCCTGCGCCTCCCGGACAATGAGCTCGCCGGTCTTCGCCGAAAGCTTCCAGTGCACATCGCGCAGACTGTCCCCGGGTCGGTATTCCCGCAGCTCGTGCTGCTCGGAAAAGCCGCCGCCGTACTTTGGCCGGTAGGAGCGGAACTGAAACGCGCCGAGATTCGGAAGCTCCCGGGGAGGCTGCGGCTGCGGGAGCACCAGAAGCGTCTTTTCAGGCGGCTGCGGGAGCCTTTTCCCGAACAGCCCCAGATAGTCATAAACCGTAAGCCGCTCCAGGGCGCAGACCATCGCGCCGCTGTGCTCCGTCCGGATGGGAAGCGCGAGCTTCTGCGAGCCGGCGGATAAAAATACGCGGCGAAACGCCTGCGCGCCCATCTCGTCGCGCAGGCAAAGCCGGACACGGTAAACCGGGACCGGCCAGCGGCCGCTTTGCGCCTGGAAGCACAGCTGCGCCGCCTCCGCGCGTGCGCAGTGCTCCGGAAGCGTCAGCGAAAAGCGGAAGCGCCGCATGGCCGGCAGGCTGACCAGCAGCGAAAAGGCCGGAAGTCCTGCCAGAAACACCAGCACATACCAGGAAAACCAGCCCGTATAAAACACATGAAATACCAGCGCGCCCGACAGCGCGAGGCCATAAAGCACCCAGCTGCGCAGCATAGGCTCAGATTTTGGGCGCATGAACGCGCTTGAGAATTTCCTCCAGCGCGGCCCCTGCGTCCACGCCGCGCGTCTGCGCCTCCGGCGCCAGAAGCAGCCTGTGGCTGACCGTCGGCAGAAATACCGCCTGAATGTCCTTGGGCGTCACATAGTCCCGTCCCTGCACATAGGCAACCGCCTTTGCCATTGCCGCCATGGAAAGCGTTGCGCGCGGGCTTGCGCCGCGCAGAATCATCGGGTGCGAGCGCGTCCCCTGAATCAAGGAGACAATGTACTCCACAAGCTCCGGCTTGAGGTAGACCGCCGCCGCGGCGTCCTGCATGGCAATCAGGCTTTCCCGATCCACAACCTGCTGCACCAGGGAAAGCGGGTTCCCCTTCTGGCGGCTGAGGACCATTTCCTTTTCATCCTGCGCCGAGGGGTAGCCCAGAGACAGGCGGATGGTAAAGCGGTCCATCTGGGAATCCGGCAGCAGCTGCGTACCGGACGCGCCTGTCGGGTTCTGCGTGGCGAAAACAAAGAAGGGCTGCGGAATCTGGTGCGTCACGCCGTCGACGGTCACCTGCCCCTCCTCCATCGCCTCCAGAAGCGCGGATTGTGTACGCGAGGTCGCGCGGTTGAGCTCGTCCGCAAGAAAGAGATTGCAGAGCACCGCGCCGGGCTGATAGCGCATGCGTCCGCTCTCCGAGTCCAGAATGGAATAGCCGGTAATATCCGAAGGAAGAACGTCCGGCGTAAACTGCACGCGTCCGTACCGCAGGCCAAGCGCCCGGGAAAAGGCAAGGGCCATATTGGTCTTTCCGACGCCCGGAATGTCCTCCAGAAGCACATGTCCGCGCGCAAGAATCACGGTCAGAATCCATACCAGCGCCCGGTCCTTGCCGCAGACGGCTTTTTTTACCTCGCTGATCACCTGACTTGTCTGATTCATTTGTCTGTCCTCCGTTTCCGGCGTCAAACGCCAAGCCTGCCATTTTTATAGTATAGCAAACGCAGGCCTGAAATTCATCCGAAGAAACCTGAAAAAAACCTGAATTTTTCAGTGCTTTTTCAGGGCGGCGGCTGCATTTTGTCCCTTTACATTTTAACGCAATTCAGCTAAAATAAAACCAAATTTTTTAATGGAGGGATTTCTTTTATGCAAAATGCGGTGAAGCGAATTGGCGTTCTGACCTCCGGCGGCGATGCGCCGGGCATGAACGCGGCGATCCGCGCCGTGGTGCGCAGCGCCCTGAGCCGGGGCATCGAGGTGGTGGGCATCCGCCGGGGCTGGCAGGGGCTGATCAACGGCGACTTTGTGCAGATGGAC
>CAKUHJ010000044.1 GCA_934655935.1 uncultured Oscillospiraceae bacterium
ATAGTTTTTCGACAGTCTCAGGCGGCGGGAATATCCCGCCGCCTCAACTATTTATATTTATTTGCTCAGAAGCGCGACGCCCTTGCGGATTCTCGCAAGCGACTCGTCCTTTCCCAGCACGGCGCAAAGCTCCGTTGCGCCGCCGGGGGTGGAGGCCTTTCCGGATACGGCCACGCGCAGCGGCCAGAGAATCACGGAATTCTTGACGCCCTGCGCCTCGGCAAGCTTTACAAGCGCGTCGTAGAGGCTCTCGTTCGTCCAGGTTTCAAGCCCCTCCAGAACGGGAAGAATGGCCTGAAGGGAGCTCAGGCTGTTTTCGAGCGTCGTTTTGGATTTCTTGTGCACATAGAGCGCCGGATCGTATTCCGGCAGCGTGTCCAGGAAGTCCACGCGCTGCGGAAGGTCCGTCAGAATTTCGCACCGGGACTGCACCAGCGCGGCCACCGCGCGCAGGTCGATGGCGGGGTTGTGAATGGCGCCGCGCAGAATTGGCTCCGCTTTTTCAAAGAAGGACTCGGGGCTGAGCTTCTTGATATATTCCGCGTTCATCCAGCGCAGCTTTTCAATGTCAAAGACGGCGGGAGATTTGGAAATACCAGAAATGTCGAAAATTTCGGCAAGCTCCCCGAGTGTGAAGAACTCGCGCTCTGCATTTTCGCCCTTCGGGCTCCAGCCGAGCAGCGCCACATAGTTCAGAACCGCGCTCGTCAGGTAGCCGGCGTTGATCAGATCCTCGTAGCTGGGGTCGCCGTGGCGCTTGGACATCTTGTGCTGCGCGTCGCGCATGACGGGCGAGCAGTGCACATAGGTCGGCACCTGCCAGCCGAAGCCCTCGTAGAGAAGGTTATACTTCGGGGCGGAGGAGAGATATTCGCTGCCGCGGACGACGTGCGTGATGCCCATGAGGTGGTCGTCGACGACGTTTGCAAAGTTGTAGGTCGGCAGGCCGTCGGACTTGAGAAGAACCTGGTCCTCCATCTCCTTGTTTTCCACAGTGATATCGCCGAAGGAGACGTCGTGGAAGGTGGTGCTGCCCTCGTGCGGGATGCGCTGGCGGATGACATAGGGCTCGCCGGCCTCCACGCGCCGCAGCGCCTCGTCACAGGAAAGGTCCCGGCAGGCGCAGACATGCTTTCTGATCTGCTTGCCGTCCTCCTCGCTGCCGGACTCCTCCTCATCCTTCTGGCAGAAGCAGTAGTACGCGCCGCCGCGCCGGACCAGAAGCTCGGCGTATTTTTTGAACAGGCCGCGCCGCTCGGTCTGCACATACGGGCCGACCGGGCCGCCGACGTCGGGACCTTCGTCATGGTCGAGGCCGCATTCGCGCAGCGTTTTATAAATGAGCTCCACCGCGCCGTCCACAAGTCGGCCCTGATCGGTATCTTCAATGCGGAGAATGAACTTGCCGTGATGGCGGCGGGCAATCAGCCAGGTATAAAGCGCGGTACGAAGGTTTCCGACGTGCATGTAGCCCGTGGGGCTGGGCGCAAAGCGGGTGCGGACCTCGCCGGTCGGAATGCGCGCTTCCATTTCTTCAAAAAAATCCATAGGGATGCCTCCATGCTTCAATCTTCTACCATACTATATCGTTTTTTTTACGGTTCGTCAATGATGGATTGCGAATTGAAGCGGCCTGTGCTATAATAGCATGAACTATAAGGCGAGGTGTTTGTCATGGATACAAAAAAACGGATTTTTTCCGGCATTCAGCCCAGCGGCGATCTGACGCTCGGGTCATATATGGGCGCAATCAAGAACTGGGTCGCGCTGCAGGACGAATATGAGTGTCTGTACTGCATTGTGGATATGCACGCCATTACGGTGCGGCAGGTCCCGGCCGATCTGCGCAGAAGAAGCCTGGAGCAGCTGGCACAGTATGTGGCCTGCGGCCTTGACCCAAAGAAGAACGTCATGTTTATCCAGTCCCATGTGCCGCAGCACGCGGAGCTTGCGTGGGTGCTGGGCTGCTTTACGCCGTTCGGCGATCTTTCCCGCATGACGCAGTTCAAGCAGAAGTCGCAGCAGCACGCCGACAACATTACCGCCGGCCTTTTTACCTACCCGGTGCTCATGGCCGCGGACATTCTGGTCTATCAGGCGGATCTGGTTCCCGTCGGCGAGGACCAGAAGCAGCACGTGGAGCTCTGCCGCGACATTGCCGCGCGCTTCAACTATCTCTATTCGGACACCTTTACGCTGCCGGAGCCCTTTATTCCGAAAATGGGCGCGCGGATTATGAGCCTTGGAAACCCGGAAAACAAAATGTCCAAGTCCGACCCGGACGGCTGTGTCTACCTGATGGACAAGCCCGAGGACGTCATGCGCAAGTTCAAGCGCGCCGTGACTGACTGCGAAACGCTGGTGAAATTTGACCGCGTGAACAAGCCCGGCATCTCGAACCTTCTGACCATCTACTGCGCGGCCACCGGCAAAACCATGGAGCAGGCGGAGGCCGAGTTCTCGGAGCAGGGCTACGGCGTCTTCAAGCCCGCCGTGGGCGAGGCCGTGGTGGAACTGCTGCGCCCGATCCGCGAGGAGACGACCCGCCTTCTGACCGACAAGGCCTATCTTGAGGGCATCTATAAGGAGGGCGCGGAGCACGCGGCCTGGCTTGCGGAAAAAACGCTCCGCAAGGTCTATAAAAAGGTGGGCTTCGTAGCCCGGTAAAAGGAGTGGGAGTGTGAGCACACAGGAAGTCGTCACGCTGCTTCTGGCGATGGCGGTTGCCGCCGCAGCGTCCTATCTGACAACGCCGATGGTAAAGTCGCTGGCTGTCCGGGTCGGCGCAATTGACGTACCGAAGGACAACCGGCGCATGCACAAGGTGCCGATTCCGCGCATGGGCGGCCTTGCGATTTTCATTGCGTTTTTGCTTTCCGTGCTGATTTTCGCGAAAATCGACCGGCAGATGCAGGGCATTCTGCTGGGCGCGGTCATGATTGTGATTCTGGGCGTGATGGACGATATCATGACGCTCAAGGCGATTCCGAAATTTCTGATTCAGATTGCCGCCGCGGGCGTCGCGGTTTACCATGGCTGCGTCATTCATTTTCTTTCCAATCCGAACGTGTTCTCGGAGTCGACTTATGTAAACCTCGGCTGGCTCTCCATCCCCATTACGATCGTCTGGATTGTGGCCATCACAAACGCTGTGAACTTTATTGACGGGCTCGACGGGCTGGCCGTCGGCGTCTCGTCCATTTCAACGGCTTCTTTGATTGTGATTGCGCTCATGGTGGGGGAGACCAATATTGCCGTGATCCTGTGCGCGCTGTTTGGTGCGTGCCTCGGCTTTATTCCCTACAATATGAATCCGGCCAAAATCTTCATGGGCGATTCCGGCTCGACGTTTCTGGGCTATATCCTGGCGACGCTCTCGGTGACGGGGCTTTTCAAAATGTATGCGATTATCTCCTTTGCCGTGCCGTTCCTGATTCTGGGCCTGCCGATTTTTGAAATCTGCTTTACGGTGCTCCGGCGGCTGGCAAAGGGCCAGAATCCCATGAAGGCCGACCGCGGCCATATTCACCACCGCCTGATCGACATGGGCTTTTCCCAGAAGCAGGCTGTGGCCATCGCCTATATGCTTACGGCGATTCTTGGTCTGGCGGCAGTTCTGCTGACAAGCTCCGGAGAGCTCAAGGCCCTGATTCTTCTGGGGGCGGTTTTCGTTGTGGGCGCGATCGGCATGAAGGTCATTTTCTCCGGCCATCCGGCCCATGAGGAGCCTGCGCAGAAGCAGGACCCGCCCGCACCGCAGAAACAGAAAGAGGAAGAGGAGGACAAACCGCATGCCTGAAATTAAAGTGATGTCCATCTTCGGCACGCGGCCGGAGGCCATTAAAATGGCGCCGCTGGTCAAGGCGCTGGAGCGCGCCGCGGGAATCCGGAGCCTGGTTTGTCTGACCGGGCAGCACCGCCAGATGCTGGACTCTGTGATGCAGACCTTTTCTCTGCAGGCAGACTTCGATCTGGATATCATGGAGCCCCGGCAGACGCTCTCTTCCATCACCTGCAAGACTGTTCTCGGCATGGACCGGGTTCTGGAGCAGGCGAAGCCCGATCTGGTGCTGGTGCACGGAGACACCTCCACGACGTTTGCAGGCGCGCTGTCCGCGTTTTACCATCAGGTGAAGGTCGGCCATGTCGAGGCGGGCCTTCGCACCTGGGACAAGTATTCTCCATTCCCAGAGGAGATGAACCGCACGCTGGTAGGCGACATTGCCGATCTCCACTTTTCTCCGACGGCGGCGAACGCCGCGAACCTCCGGCGCGAGGCAATCGCCGGGGAAATCTTTGTCACCGGCAATACGGCCATCGACGCCATGCGCTATACCGTCCGTGAGGACTATCATTTTGAGACCGCGCTTCTGAATGAGCTGGATTATGTCAACCACAAGATCATTGCCGTGACCTGCCACCGCCGGGAAAATTACGGAAAGCCCATGCAGGACGTCATGCAGACCCTGCTCCGCCTGACCGAGACCCACCCGGAGGTTGAGCTGGTCTATCCGGTGCATCTGAGTCCGGCTGTGCGCGAATGCGTATTTCCGATTCTGGGCGGGCATGAACGGATTCATCTGATTGAGCCCATCGACGTGCAGGAAATGCACAACCTGCTGGCCCGCTGCTACATGGTGATGACCGACTCCGGCGGCCTTCAGGAGGAGGCGCCCGCGCTCGGAAAGCCGGTTCTGGTCATGCGGCGGGAAACCGAGCGGCCCGAGGCCGTGGCGGCCGGAACGGCCAGACTGGCCGGCGTCGAGCCGCAGGCGCTCTATGCGCTGGCAAGCGAGCTTCTGGACAGTCCGCAGGCCTACGCAAACATGTCAAAGGCCGTCAACCCCTACGGCGACGGCCATGCAAGCGAACGCATTGTCCAGGCAATTTCCTGGTATTTTGGCCTCGGCGCGCAGCGCCCGGCGGATTTCGGTTAACCGGCGTACACGGAAGGGAGGTGACGCGTGTGGAGCGAAAAAAGCAGAATCTGCGAACACTGCTGCTGTTCGGCCTGTCTGCGCTTGCGCTCCTGGGCGTCATCTTCCTGCTGTTTTTCCGGGGGCTGGGCGCTTCCGAGCGGCAGACCATCGTCCTGCCGGACGCCTCCACGGCGCAGCAGCAGGACCCGCCCGCGCAGCAGACTGCGCCGATGCTTCTGGACGTGAGCCGGGAGAATGCACAGAGCATTCTTGCCTCCCTCTCAAGGCCGGCGGCCTATCGCCAGAGCTTCCGGGCCGACGCCGGAACGGAGGATGACGAGTTTGAGCTGTCCGTGCAGCTCTGGGTCGACGGGGAGAAGCTGCGCGCGCAGCTGACCACGCCGAATGAGACCCGCTGCTACCTGACGGACGGGAAAACGCTCTACGTCTGGTATGAGGGCGACCGGGAGGCGGTCAGCTTTCCCGCGGACGATTCGCTCCGCATCGAGGAGCTGATCGGCGTTCCGATTTATGAAACGCTGCAGACGCTTTCCAAAACGCAGATCATCGACGCATCCTTCACGCAGGATGGCGGCGCGGACTGCATTTATCTGAAGTCCATGCGCCACGGCGTGACGCGGGAATACTGGGTCGGGGTCAAGAGCGGGCTGCTCCGGGATTATTCCATGGAGACGGATGGGCGCATTGTCTATACGCTCCACCAGGAGCAGCTGGAGCTGCTGGCCTCCGGAGACGAAGCGCTTTCAAGCGCGTTTTACCTGCCGGACGGCTCTGCGCCCTTTGCCTGAGCCGCTACAGAAGAAGAAACGCGGCCGCGGTCAGGATGAGCCCGGTGGAGTCCTGCTCGTCGCAGTCCACCAGCAGCAGGAGCAGAATCAGCAGCACCAGCAGGTCCCCGGTGTCAATCTGCCGGGGAAGAAGCCGCTGAAGCCAGTTTTCCTTTCCCTGCGCCGCCGGCGCCGGAGCCTCGGCACAGGGCGGCGCGGGCGGAGGGGAAGGCGGAGGTCCGGCCGGCTGCGGAGCATCGATCAGAGTCTGGTGATAGACGCCGTTTGCGTCTGGAATATACCGGTTATACATGCTGCACCTCGTTTCCGCGCCGCTATTTCAATACCGTTTCCGCCAGCCGGGAAAGCTTTGCAAGCTGCATGGCGCGCTCCAGCTTTGCCCGCCGCTCCGGCTTTAAAAATGGCTTGAGCGCCTGCAGCAGCGCCTCGTGCGGGCCCTGCTGCGCCGGCTTTGGAGGCGGCGCAGAGAGCGGCGGGGGCGGAGCCTCCCGCGGCGCGGCGGACGGCGGCGCTTCCTCCGGCGGCGCCGGGCCGAGGCCGAGCGCCTGCGCCATGCCGGAGAGCTTTTCCAGCTGCTGCGGGTCGGACAGAACCCCGCGGAGCATTGCTTCGAGATCTTCCATAGCGCTCAGCGGTTCAGCCGCGCAAGAAGCGCCCGGACCTCCTCTGTTTCCATCACGGGCGAAAGAAGCCGCTGGACGCCGGCGGCATCGCCGCCTTGCAGCATCGCCGCAGCCCGCTGCAGCAGGCCCGGATATTTTTGCTGCAGCAGCGCCAGAAGCTGCCGCCCCTCGGCGGTTCCGAGCACGCGCTGGAGCTTCTGCGCGTCAAAAACGGGTATGTTCTGATCCATGTTGCGAATCCCCCTTTTCTATGAGATATGCGCAGGCGAAGGAAAGTGTGACAGCTTTGAAGATTCTTGTTTTTTCAGATTCCCATGGCCTTCTGGGCTATTTATATGACGCCATCGAGGCGGAAATGCCGGATGTGGTGCTTCATCTCGGCGACCATCTGCGGGACGCCGAGGCGATAGAGGCCGCGTTTGACCGGCCGGAATTCTATATGGTAGCCGGCAACTGCGACTACGACGCGGCCGGCCAGACCGAGCGGCTGCTGGAGCTGGACGGAGTGCGGATTTTTATGACGCACGGGCACCGTTACGGCGTAAAAATGCGCTTGGACTCGCTCTGCGCCCGCGCGGAGAGCCTGGGCGCGCAGCTTGCGCTCTTCGGGCATACGCACCAGCCGCTTCTGGAGCAGCGGGGCGGCCTGTGGCTTCTGAATCCGGGGGCCGGAGGCTATGGATGGATTGAAACGCGGCAGGGAAGCTTTACCTGCCGGCTGAAAAAAGAATAGGAGGCGCGAACGATGCTCCTTGCAATCGACATCGGCAATACAAACGTGGTGCTTGGCTGCTTTGAGGGGGAGAAGCTGCGCGTGGAGGCGCGGCTGGCGACGGATCTGCTCAAAACCTCAGACCAGTACTGGCTGGACATCAAGAACATCCTGTCCCTGTATCAGGTGGAGCGTTCCCAGATTGAGGGGACGATTATCTCCTCGGTGGTGCCGCCGGTGCTCAATTCCTGCAAAACCGCCGTGCAGAAGCTGACCGGAAGGACGCCGATGATCGTCGGCCCCGGCATCAGGACGGGGCTGAACATCCACATGGAAAATCCGAATCAGGTCGGCAGCGACCTCATCGCCGCTGCGGTGGCCGCAGTGCATCAGTACCCCGCGCCCCTGATCATTGTGGACATGGGGACGGCCACCACCATGACGGCCATTGACAAAAACGGCGCCTACGTCGGAGGCTGCATCTGCCCGGGCGTCAAGCTTTCGGCCGAAGCACTCAGCAGCCGCACCGCGCAGCTGCCGGCCATCAGCGTGGAGCAGCCGCGCCGCGCCATCGGCAAGAACACGGTCGAGGCGATGCGCAGCGGCGTCATGCTGGGCGCGGCGTGCATGCTGGACGGGATGATCGAGCGGATGGAGCAGGAGCTTGGCGGAAAGGCGACCGTCGTTGCAACGGGCGGCATCGCCCGCTTTGTGCTGCCGATGTGCCGCAGGGAGATTCTCTATCAGAGGGACCTTCTTCTGGAGGGGCTGCGGCTTCTGTATGAAAACAACCGCCGGACGCCGGAGGCAGAAGCATGCCGGAAATGACGCTGGAGGGGCGCTTTGCCGCCGACGGGCTGCTGCAGAGCCTCAGCAGCCGGACGCCGGGCCCGTTCTTTGTTTACAATGAGCGGGGCGTTCGTGAAAGCTGCGCAAGGCTGCACACGGCGTTTTCGGAATATCCGGCCTTTTCGGCCCTGTTCCCGGTCCGGATGAACCCAAATCCCCAGATTCTGCGCCTGCTGCAGGAAAACGGCTGCGGCGCGCTGTGCGCGAGCGAGGCGGAGCTTCTGCTGGCGCTTCGGTCCGGCTTTGCGGGCAAGGAAATTGTTTACGCGCCGTTCCTCTCCAGCCCTCGGGCGGACGCTCTGGTGTGCGAAATAGGCGCGCTCCGGGTGCTGGACGCGCCGTCTGCGCTGCCGGAGCGCCTGCCGGAGCGGGTGCTGCTCCGCTGCCGCGCGGAAACGGGCGATGCGCGCACTCTGCCGGGGAAGAGCGGCGGCAAGAGCGGCATGACGCAGCCGGAGCTTCGCGCGCTGATTCCTGTCTGCCGGGCAAGGGGCGCGGAGGAATTCGGCCTCAGCTTTGCCGCAGCCGACTGTGCGTTTGATACGGACGCCCTTGTGACGGCTGTGCGGCTGCTGCTGCGGATGGTGAAGAATCTGAGCACGCGCACCGGTAAGGGCTTTTTCGCGCTTGCCGTCAGCGGCGGGATTCCGCCCGTGTGCGACGAGCTTTCGCAGCTTGCGCGGCTGCTTCTGCAGCTGCGGCATGAATTTCCCTGCGCGCCGGACCGGCTGATGCTCGCGCCCGGCCGCTTTCTGATGGAGCAGAACGGAATTCTGGTCGGGCATGTGCTGGCCGTCAAGGAGCTGGCAAGGACGAGCCTTCTGACGGACCTCTCGGCCGCGCAGCTGCTCAGGCCCATGCTTGTGGCCTCCAGGCACCGTGTGTATGCGCCGGGAAAGACCGCCTCGCGCGGGCAGTTCCTCTGCGATATCTACGGCACGTTTCCGACCGGCGCGGACCGGCTCGCGCAGCGCTGCCCGCTGCCGGAGCTCTCGGCAGGAGACCTGATTGTCCTGGAGCAGACGGGCGCGGACGCGGCCTCGCTTTCCAGCGCCTATGCAGGCGCGCTTCCGTGCGCGGAGTATCTTCTTTGTGCGGACGGCTCCGTGCAGAAGATTGCCGGGGCCTGGGACGCGGAGCGATGGCTTTCCGTGTTTGCGCAGGACTGCTGCGAGCAGGTTCTGCCGCCGCAGAAGCCCTGAAGCCCTCAGCGGCACCCCAGGGCAAGGATCACGCAGGCAAGAAAGCCCGCGCCGATCATCAGCGTGGCGGCGGCCTCGGCAAGGCTTGTGAGCCTTGCGCAGAAGCGGAGCGTACGGTAAAGGCCGGCGCGCTTTTTCTGGTGGACTGCGCGGTCAAAGGCAGGGCTCTGCCGGCGAAGAAAAATCACATTGTTCTGTGCCATAGAATATGCCTCCTTTTGTTCTGACACACAGAGCATACAGGAAAGCGTGTACAATAAATCGGACATATTTGCGTCTTCTGACACACAGAAAGGATGAAAAGCATGCGTGAATTTTATCTGACCTCGGCAGGCGGCGGCGCGCTGCACTGCGGCCTCTGGGAGCCGGAGGGCGAGGCAAGGGCGGTCGTGCAGCTGGTGCACGGCATCGCCGAGCACATCGGCCGCTACGACGAATTTGCAAGCTTCCTGGCTGCCAACGGCTATCTGGTGGCGGCGGAGGATCATATGGGCCACGGCGGCTCAATCGAAAACGGGCTCAAGGGCTACTTTTCCGGCGGCTGGATGGCGGCGGTCAGCGACGTGAAGACGCTGCATGACCATATCCGGAGCGAGCATCCCACGATTCCGTATGTGA
Source organism: uncultured Oscillospiraceae bacterium (assembly GCA_934655935.1). Classification (GTDB taxonomy): domain Bacteria; phylum Bacillota; class Clostridia; order Oscillospirales; family Oscillospiraceae; genus CAG-170. The sequence continues at coordinate 9,733 of CAKUHJ010000044.1, forward strand.
TTCTCGGCCACAGCATGGGCTCGTTCCTGCTCAGAACCTATCTCTACACCTATCCGGAGGCGCTGGACGCGGCGATTCTCTCCGGCACGGGCTGGGAGCGCATTGCCGCGGTGCGCGCGGGGCTGCTTCTGTGCCGCGCGGAGCAGAAGCGCCTGGGCGAGAAGGCGGTCAGCCCGCTGATTACAAAGCTGATGTTCGGCTCCTATAACAAGGCCTTTGCGCCCGCGCGGACGAAGGACGACTGGATCTGCAGCGATCCGGCCGTGGTGGACGCCTATGCGGCGGACGAGCTGTGCGGCTTTGACCCGACGGTGGGCCTTGCCCGCGAGCTTCTGACGGGCGTGCAGATGAACGAGGAGACCTCAAATCTGCAGAAGATGAACAAGCTGCTGCCGGTGCTGTTTGTCTCGGGCATGCAGGACCCGGTCGGCGGAATGGGCCGGGGCGTCCTCCGCTGCATCGACGCGTTCAAGCGCAGCGGCATGAAGAAAATCACCATCAAGCTCTATCCGAACGGCCGCCATGAGATGCTCAACGAGGTCAACCACACGGAGGTTTTCCGGGAGATTCTGGGCTGGCTCGGCCAGAATGCGTGAAAAGGTTGCAATTTGTAATCTTTTGTGCTATGATACGGAAAAACGAGAGGAGCAAGGCCATTGAAGAAACGAATCCTGGCAGCCATCCTGGCCTTTGCCTGCAGCTTCACCGCATTCTGTCTTCCTGCGCTGGCGCAGGAGGGGGATTATGAAATCAGCACCTGGACCGACGACGACACGACGCAGGCAGAGCCGGAGCAGCCCGCGGACGAGCCGGTCTATCCGGACGTTCTGCCGGCGGACTGGTTTTATGACGACGTTCTGGCCCTGGCGGAGGCCAAGGTAATCTCCGGCTTCCCGGACGGAACCTTCCGCCCGCAGGAAACGGTGACGACCGGTCAGGCGCTCAAGATGATTCTGCTGGCCGCGGGCTATGACGAGCCTCCGGCGGCCAGCTCCCACTGGGCGCGCGGCTATCTGGACTTTGCCATTGAGCAGGGCTTTCTGACCCGCTTTGTGGACATTACGGACCTGGACGTCGGCATCACCCGCGCGCTGGTTGCAAAGCTGGCTGCGCAGGCGCTCGGCCTTTCCTACACCGGCGAGGACCGGCCCTTTACCGACACGGACGACGCTTATGCAGCCGCCCTGCAGGCGGCCGGAATTGTCGGCGGTTACCCGGACGGCAGCTTTGGCCCGCAGAAAATGCTGACCCGCGCGGAGCTTTCGGCCATCGTACATAGAATCCTGACCTACCGGAACCAGGCGGAGCAGCCGGACGATTCCGGAAACGACGTGCCGGCGGAGGATTTTACGCTCCGTACCACGCAGGAGGGCGTCCGCTTCATTCAGGATTATGAAAGCTTCACGCCCTATGCCTACTGGGATTACGCGCAGTATTCCATCGGCTACGGCTCGCGCTGCGGGAAGGACGAATATCCGGACGGCATTACGCAGGAGGAGGCCGTGCAGCTGATGCGCAGGCATATCCACACGATCGAGACGGAGCTGGACCCCTATCTGGAGAAAAACGACGTCCGCCTCAGCGACGCCCAGTATGACGCGCTGATTTCGCTCTGCTACAACATCGGCACAAGCTGGCTGCGCGCAAGCCGCCTGTCCACGCTTCTGAAGTCCGGCGATTACACCCACAACGAATTTGCCAGCGCCATGGGCGTCTGGTGCCATGTCACGCAGAACGGAGAGGCAAAAATTCTGCCGGGTCTCATCAAGCGGCGCATCATGGAAATCCGTCTGTTCCTCTACGAGGACTATCAGGGCAATGCCTCCAACGAGTTCTATTACCTGATTTTTGACGCCACGGACGGCAGCTTGAGCGTCGACGTGGCCGTCTACGAGGACGGCAGCTATTACGATCCGCTGTTTGAGCCGGAGGATGACGAGCTGATTTTTGACGGCTGGTTTACAGAGGACGGAAGCCTCATCGACGGCGACACCCGCGCGCGAGAGAGCCTGACGGTTTACGCCCGCTGGACAGAGGCGGAGACGGACTGGTAAAGGTCCGCTTTATTGGACATATGGAATGGTATACTCATCGCAGAAAACCGAAAGGGGAATGCGCGATGGAATACCGGCTTCGCTATGTTCAGGGACATGTGGAGGTTTATACCGCGGCAGGCCGCTTCCTGTTCTCCGCCGATACGGAGGCAGAGGCCTGGGCTGCGCTGGAGGATTGAATGAACATTCAGATTTTCGGAAAATCCAAGTGCTTTGACACGAAAAAGGCGGAACGCTGGTTCAAGGAACGGCGGATTGCATTCCAGAGCGTGGATCTGGTGAAATACGGCATGTCCGGCGGCGAGTTTGACAGCGTCCTGCGCGCGGTCGGCGGGGTGGACCGGCTGATCGACTGGGACGCAAAATCGCCTGCAATCGATCTGCTCCGCTATACGGACGATATCCGGAACAAGGAGGACCGCCTTTTTGACGATCCGCGGCTGATGAAAACGCCGGTCGTCCGGAACGGAAAGCAGGCGACCGTGGGCTATTGCCCCGAGATCTGGGAAACCTGGAAATAGGAAAGACTATTTCAACACGCTGACGGCCGTCCGGCATCCGCCGGACGGCCGTATACGTTATTTTTCCGGGCGGTTGGGGACGTCTGCGTCCGCCGCAAGGCCCTGCGCCACGGCGGGGAAGAAATTCTCCGTGTCTGCAGTTGGCTGGATGTTGTACGTTCCGTATTGGTTGACCATGTCAAAGCAGCTTTCCGCATTTCCGGGGAAATGGTTTGTCATGGGCGTCGGGTCATACGGAAAGGCCGGCACCTCGAGCGTCTGTTGGTGGCTGTTCTGCGGCCTGGTTTTTTTGCGCTTCATAAAATCACCTCAGCCCCAGTTTTCCCAAAACGAAAGAAAATAAATCAGCGCCCGCCGGTTTCCCGGCGGGCGCTTGGACTTGGAATCAGGCAGCGCTTACTTGTTGTCGTACATTTCGACGAGCTTCACCAGATGCTCGTAGCGCTCCTTGGCGTTCTCCTCGTTCTTTGCGAACAGAACGGTTGCGCGCTCCGGGAACTCGCGGGTCAGACGGCTGTAGCGGGCCTCGTTCATCAG
>CAKUHJ010000045.1 GCA_934655935.1 uncultured Oscillospiraceae bacterium
TTCGCTCTTAGCTTTAACTCAAGAATTTTCGTTGGCTATTCAAAGAATCTCAATTCTGACAATCTCTGAACAACTTAATAATAAATTGTCCAAGGTGTTTGTTCATGTTTCTCGTTGTTTAATTTACAAGGTGCACTCGCCGCAGAAGCGGGATTTCATTGTATCACATCTTGTTTCAAAAGTCAAGAGCTTTTTCAACTTTTTGTGATTTTTCATTCGCTTTCGAATTGTTTCGTTCGCAGCGAACTCATTTAGTTTAGCACATCTTCATTTGTTTGTCAAGAACTTTTTTCGATTATTTTCGATCTTTTTCTTGACTCACATCCGTTGTGCAGGGCCGCTCTCAAGAGCGCTCGCCTATACTACCAAAGTATTCCCGCTTTGTCAACCCCTTTTTTCAGATTTTTTTATTGCGACTATTAGTAGTGCTGATATCGGCAGTATCCCCCAACATACTGCCGCGCCACCCTGCCAGAACCAATCCGGCAGCCGCTTGCACGTGTTCATCGACGCGTACGCCGCCGCGCAGACGGCTGCCGCCGGCCATTTTCGCTTTCCCGCGCAGAGCGCGGCGCCCCCGGATTGCGCCAGAAGCGACGTCATGCAGAACAGGCCCAGAAACATCGCCGCCGACAAAATCGCCTCAAACCGCTCCATCACCGAAAAGACCGACAGACTTTTTGCCGCCGCATACAGAGCCGGCGTTTCCGCCGCCGCAACCTGCGGCGACAGGCTTCCCGCCGACGCCGCGCAGAACAACGCCGGCGGCAGCGCCAGCGCCGCTCCCGCCGCCGCGGCCCGCGGCCGCTTTTTTTCTAACGGCAGCATGGTAATTGCGCACGGCGCAAGCAGCGTGCAGAAGCTTGCCAGCCCCTGGCGTGCATCTGCCCCGGCTTCGATCCAGGAGAGCCGGACCTGCCCCATCGCCGCAAGAAGGATCAGCGCGTAGATTCCGCCCAGGCAGAGCGCAATCACGCCCGCGCTCCGCGCCGGCGCCATAGAGCCGCGAAGACTGCAGAGTGCGCTCAGCAGCAGTACAGCTGCCGGCGTAACCGCTTTTGCATTCTGATCCGGAAAAATCACCTCTCCCAGCGCCGCCGCGCGGGCGCAGGCCAGCACCGTCCATACGCCGTACGCCAAAAGCAGCGCCCGCCCCACTCCGCTCGTACCCAGCTGCCGCGCCAGCGCGCCGCCGCACCGGCCTGCCAGATGCAGCTCTGCTATAAACACTGCCGCCGCTGCAATTCCGCCCGCCAGCGCCCAGTTCCACGAAAACCCGCTCAGGCTCAGCGCCGAGGAAGTGCTGATTGCCGCCAGCGACCACGCAAGCGCCTGCCGCATACTGATTCTATCCTGCAAGCTGTACGCCGCCCTCCTCCGTTTCAAGAATCCCCCCGGGAGAAACCGCTTCTCCGCGCCGGAGCGCAGCCCGGGCCTGCCCCAGCGTCAGCTCCCCCGGATGCGCCCGAAGAACCTCCGCCGCCTGCGAAGCCTCCGGCACAAAATCCGCCGCGCAGTAAAGCTTTGCCGCCGGCCGGAGCCACGTCCCCTCCGCCAGTTCCTCTATGCAGTCCTCCGCACGCCCGGATACAATCACATGTCCGACTGTTCCGAGAAATACAGTCCCCGGCGCGTTCTGTGAAAGCCGCCGGAAGGCCGACGCAAGGCTTTTCCCGCTTCCGCAAAGCCCATTGTCCGTCCTGAGCGTATAGAGCCCGCCATCTTTGGAAACAACAAGCGCCTGCGCGGGCAGGAGCTCTGCCACATCCGGCTGCTTTTCCGGCAGCAGGCCAAGCCCCCAGGCCGCCGCCGGCAGCAGCAGCCAGAGCCAGATTCGTTTCATTTCCCTCACCTCTGGTTTTTCATGTCCTGCGGCCTTAAAATCGGATTCCGGAATTTCCGTTCCTTCAGGCGCGGCCGCAAAAGCGCACTCGCAGCCTCCGCCTGGGAAAATGGCGCAAGGTACGCGCATCCCAGGCTCTCCAGCCCCGAAAGGTGAATCAGCAGCAGCACCGCACCCGCGCAGAGACCCAGAAGCCCTGCGATCCCCGCCATTGCCGTCAGCGCAAAGCGCCATACCCGAACCGCATTGGAAAGATCCCGGCTCGGCAGCGTAAAGCCGCAGATTCCGCTGGACGCCGCCACAATCAGCGCCGCCGGCGATACCAGCCGCGCGTCCACCGCCGCCGTTCCCACAACGAGACCTCCGATGATCGACACCGTCATTCCGATTGCCTGCGGCAGATGCAGCCCCGCCTCCTGCAGCAGCTCAAACGCAGCCAGCAGTCCCAGCAGCTCCAGAATGGTCGGGAACGGAACCTCCTGCTTGCTTTCGATGATGGCAAGCAGGAGCTTCGTCGGAATCATCTCCGGATGGAAGCCCGCCAGCGCCGCGTAAAACCCCGGCAGCAGCAGCGCCAGCGCCAGCGCCGCGTATCTGAGCAGGCGCACACAGGAGGCGGAAACATAGTCCATCGCCCGGTCCTCCTGCGCGCGCATCAGCTCTGCCAGCGTGACCGGCAGCAGATATCCAAGCGGCAGCCCGTCGACCAGAAGGCCGATCTGCCCGCCCAGCAGCTCCTGGCAGAAGCGGTCCGTGCGCTGCGTATACTGCAGCAGCGGAAAGGCCGTCCGGCGCGAGCCCGTCACATATTCCTCCACGCTTGCCGGGGAAAGCAGGCCGTCAATTTCAATTTTCTCCAGCCGCTTCAGGAGTCTGTGCACCATTTCCGGATTGCTCAGTCCCTCCAGATAGCAGACCGCCACGCTTGTCCCGCTTCTCTTTCCCACGCTTCTTTGCACAAACCGCAGCTCTGCCGTGCGCAGATGCCGGCGAATCAGACCCGTATTGATCCTGAGTGTCTCCGTGAACGCATCGCGCGCGCCCTTGACCGTGTTCTCCACGTCCGGCGCCTCCGGCCCCCGGACCTGCGAGCTCTTGACCTCGAAGCACAGCGCCTTTCCAAGCGCCGGAAACAGCAGCGCGGCATGCCCCGTCAGCAGCGCCTGCGCCGTCTGCTGCGGCGTATCGCCGGTCTGCACCGAGGCGCAGTAAACCGCGCCGTGCAGCGCCGCGTCGTAAATTTCCGCCTCCGAGGCGGGCGCTCCGTCCCGCACAAGCGGGCGGATCACATTCTCCGCAATCTCCCCGCCCGAGGTCAGCCCGTCCAGAAACAGAAGCGTCAGCTCCGTCCCGTTTACCCGCAGCGTCCGCACGACCAGATCCTCCGTATCGCCGAACAGGCTCTGCAGCGCCTTCAGGCCCCACGTTTTTTCCATCCGCTCTCGCCGCCTTTCTTCCAGGCTAGTATCCCATTTTTTCCGGAAATCATACCCGCTTCCGCGCCCGCCATTTGCATATTCGCCCTGGATGTGGTAAACTTAATGACAATAAAGGAAGAAGCGCAGCGCTCTGTGCCCGCCCCGATTGGGCTATACTATATAAATAAGAAGTCAGGAGTATCCGGAGGCATATCATGTACGAAATCATCAACGAATCCACGCTGGAAGAATACGAAGCGTTTGTCCAGTCGCACCCGAAGGGCAACTTCGCCCAGAGCGCTCTGTGGGCAAAGCAAAAACCGATGTGGCTCTGGGAGGCCGTCGCCGTACGCGCGCAGGACGGACGGATCAAGGGCACGCTCGCACTCATGACCCGCAAGGTTCCGGGCCTTGGCCGTACGCTCATGTACGGCTGCCGCGGGCCGGTCTGCGATCTGGACGACCGCGAAACCTTTTCTCAGCTTCTGGAGGGCGCAAAGGCGCTTGCAAAAAAGCACCGCGCCTATGTCATCAAGCTCGACCCCGACGTTCCCTCCTCCAATACCGCCTTTTCCGCCATGCTCCGCAGCTTTGGCTTCCGCAGCAAGGAGGGCGGCAAAAACTTTGAGGCCATCCAGCCGCGCTACGTCTTCCGGCTGAACGTGGACGGAAAAAGCGAAGAGGAGCTTATGGCCGGCTTCCACCAGAAATGGCGCTATAATATCCGCCTCGCCCAGCGAAAGGGCGTCACCGTACGCATCTGCGGAAAGGAAATGGTTCCCGCCTTTTCCGAGCTGATGCTCACCACCGGCGTCCGCGACGGCTTTGTAACCCGCAGGCCGGAGTATTTTTCCGCGATGCTGGACAATCTCGGCGAACACGCGCGGCTGTACATGGCCTTTGATCCGGAGGGCACGCCCATTGCCGGCACGCTCGCCATTCACTACGGCGATAAGGTCTGGTATCTCTACGGCGCGTCCAGCAATGAGCACCGCAATCTGATGCCGAACTATCTTCTTCAGTGGAACATGATCCAGTGGGCCGTTGAAACGCACTGCCGCATCTATGATTTCCGCGGCGTCTCCGGCGACGTCAGCGAGGATAACCCCCTCTACGGTCTTTTCCGCTTCAAGCAGGGCTTCGGCGGCGAGTTCACGGAGTTTGTCGGAGAGATGGACCTTGTCCTCAGCCCCGCAGTTTATTGGGCCGTCGAGCACGGTACCTCCGTCTTCAAGGAGCTTCGCAAAACCGCCTATCTGATCAAAAACCGCGGCCGGAAATAAAGCGGGAGGAATACGAATGAAAGCTTATATCGTGGACGCCGCCGCCCTGCGGCAGAATCTGCAGAATCTCAAGGCCCGCGCCGCCGACGCGACGCTCTGGGCCGTTCTCAAGGGCAATGGCTACGGGCTCGGTCTTCTTCCCATGGCCGCCGCCTGCCGGGACGCCGGGATTGACTGCTTCGCCATCACCGAGCCGCAGGAGGCAGAGCTGCTGCGCAGCGCCGGCTTTACCTCGCAGCAGCTCCTGATGCTCCGCCCGACCTGCGATTCAGACGAAATCCGCCGCCTGCTTGCCTGCAACGTCATTCTGACCGTCTCCAGCTCTGACGACGCCACCGTGCTCAACGGCATTGCCGCGCAGCTCAATCTGCGCGCGCGCGTACACCTGAAAATTGACACCGGTATGGGCCGCTACGGCTTCCTGCCCTCTGAGATGGACAAGCTCCTGCAGATTCTGAACTTTATGGACGGGCTGCAGGTCGTCGGCATTTATACGCACCTGCATTCCGCCTTCTGCAGCCAGCTCGCCACGCAGGCGCAGGCCGAGGCTTTTAAAAAGGTGCTCGCAACGCTGGACGCCGCCGGCTGCGCCTACGGCATGCCGCACATGCTCAACTCTGCCGGGCTTCTGCGCTATCCGGAATACCGCATGGGCGGCGTGCGGGTGGGCTCGGCCATGCTTGGCCGGCTTTCCATCAAGGGAAGCTATTCCCTGAAGCGGATCGGCTTCTGTGAGGCCGGCGTCGAAGAGCTCCGCTGGCTCCCCAAGGGGCACACCTGCGGCTACGGCGCAGGCTGGCGCGCCAAAAAGCCGACCAGAACCGCAGTCTTGTCCGTGGGCTGGTACCATGGCTTTGGCTGCCAGATGGGAAACGACCTCTTCCGCTTCCGCGACTGTGCGCGCGGCGTCCTGTCCAATCTGAAGGGCATGCTCTTCCGCCGCCATCTCTATGTCACGCTGAACGGGAAAAAATGCCGTGTGCTGGGGCATATCGGGATGCTTCACACGGTAATTGACGTCACAAAGGTTCCCTGCGCGCTGGGTGACAAGGCCACTCTGGATATCAACCCGCTCATGCTCAAGGGCATGGAGATCATTTACCGCTGAGGAGGCGTTTTTTATGTCTGATTGTATTGCCGCCGTCGCCACCGGCCACGTCCGAAGCGGCATCGGCATCCTCCGCATGACAGGCGACGGCTGCATCGAAGCCGCCGGCACTGTGTTTGCGCGTACCGACGGAAGACCTCTGGCCGAAACGCCGGACCGCAGGCTTGTTCTCGGCACGCTCCACGACGCGCAGGGCCGCCCGATTGATCACTGCATGGCCTTTATTTCCCGTGCGCCGCATTCCTATACCGGCGAAGACGCCACAGAGTTTCAGTGTCACGGTTCGCCTGCCGCGCTGGCCGCCGGGCTGGAGGCGCTCTTTGCCGCAGGCTTCCGGCAGGCGCTCGCAGGCGAGTTCACCAAGCGCGCGTTTCTCAACGGCCGGATGGACCTGACACAAGCGGAGGCTGTGATCGACCTGATCGACGCGGAAACCGCCGACGCCGCCGCCAATGCCGCCGGTCAGCTGGCCGGCGCGCTGCGGACGCGCATTGACGCCGTCTACGATACGCTCGTAGAGCTCTGCGCGCATTTTCACGCCGTGCTCGATTATCCGGACGAGGACGTCGCGCCCTTTGAAGCCGAGCAGTTTGACGCCCTTTTAAAGCAGGATCTTCAGGCGCTTGACCGCCTTCTTTCCTCCTGCCACCGTGGGCGGATTCTGACCTCCGGGCTCAAGGCCGTCATCCTCGGCAGCCCGAACGCCGGAAAATCCAGCCTTCTGAACCAGTTGGCCGGCTTTTCCCGCGTCATTGTCACGGACATTCCCGGCACCACGCGCGACGCCGTCGAGCAGTCTGTCAGACTCGGCCGCCACCTGATCCGTCTGGTCGATACCGCGGGCATCCGCGAAACGGACGATCCCATCGAAAAGCTCGGCGTCGAGCGTTCCATTGCCGCCGTGCAGGACTGCGACCTTGCCTTTTTCGTTCTCGACGGCGCAAAGCCCCTGTCGGAGGCAGACCATGCCGCCCTGCGGGCCGCGCTTGACGCGCCGGAGGCCATTGTCCTGCTCAATAAGCAAGACCTTGGCTGCTGCATCGACCCGTCCGACCTGCCCTTTTCCTACGTGGTGCCCATCTGCGCAAAAACCGGCGAGGGGCTTGCACTGCTGGAGCAGGCGCTCGACATGCTCTATCCGGATGACGCGCCCTGCGACGGCAGCCTTCTGACCAACGCCCGGCAGGCGGACGCCATTGTCCGCGCGCGGAAATCCCTCGCGGCGGCGGCTCGCTCCCTTTCCGCCGGCTTTACGCCGGACGCCGTCCTTATGGACGTCGAGGGCGCTATGCTCGCCCTTGGCGAGGTCACGGGCCGCACCATGCGCGAGGATATTACAAACCGAATTTTTGAACGCTTCTGCGTCGGAAAATAAGCGAGGCCTTCTATGATCTATCTGGACAATTCCGCAACCACAAAGCCCTGCCCCGCCTGCGTGCAGGCCATGCAGGAGCTGCTTACGGACTGCTGGGGCAACCCCTCGTCCGTCCATGCGCTCGGCATTGCCGCCGAGCAGCGCCTGAAAACCGCACGCGGCCAGGTTGCACGCGCGCTCGGCGCGGAGCCGGAGCGTGTGTTCTTTACCTCCGGCGGCACCGAGGCGGACAACTGGGCCATCTTCTCCGCCGCCCAGCGCCTTGGAAAGCGCAGCCGCCATATCGTCACCACCGCCGTGGAGCATCATGCGGTCCTGCACCCCATGAAGGCCCTGGAGGCCAGGGGCTTTGAGGTCACCTATCTTTCTCCGGACGAAACCGGCTTCATAAGCGCCGACGCGCTCCGTCAGGCGCTCCGCCCCGATACCATTCTCGTCTCCGTCATGATGGTCAACAACGAATCCGGCGCCGTCATGCCCATCCGGGATATGCTCCGGCTGACCCGCCGGCTGAGCCCCCTTGCACTTTTCCATACCGACGCTGTTCAGGGCTTTCTGAAGCTGCCCTTCCAGGCAAAGTCGCTCGGCGCAGACCTCATCTCCGTCTCCGCGCACAAAATTCACGGTCCAAAGGGCACAGGCGCGCTTTACATCCGTCCGGGCCTTTCCCTTCCGCCCTATCTGCACGGCGGCGGTCAGGAGCGCAATTTCCGCTCCGGGACGGAAAATCTCCCCGGTATCTGCGGCTTCGGCGCAGCCTGCGAGGCCTTTTCGCCCGAATCCATCGCGCACATGCATGCGCTGCGCACCCTTGCGCAGCAGGAGCTTTCCAGAATTCCGGGCCTGGTCCTGATCGGCAGGCAGGACGCGCCCCACATTGTCAGCCTCTCTCTTCCCGGCCTTCGTTCGCAGGGAATCATCAACTGCCTGCAGTCGGACGGCGTCTATGTCTCGGCCGGCTCCGCCTGCTCGAAAGGCCACCGCAGCCACGTTCTTGAGGCCATGCGCCTGCCGCCTGCAGTCATTGACGGCTCCGTCCGCGTTTCCTTCTGCGAAAGCAATACCGAACAGGACGTTTTCGCTCTCTGCGAAGCGCTCACCCGCGCCAAGGCCGCGCTCAAGGGCTGACGTTTGCGCCGGTCCGGCCTGCCGGCGTGCGTGCCTTCGTCCGCCGGCGCCTTCCACATTTGCACAGCATTCTCCACATCTTGTGTTATTTCGACACCGCTTCCAACAATTTATTGTAGCGCACGGGCCGGCTTCGCGGGATTTTGCGAGGCCGGCCCGTTAAAATAGGGTCAAGCCGTCCGCCTTCCGGCGTCTGCGGCGTCTTTTTTAGGGAGGGCTGCCGCATGGCCAAAAAACGCGAGCTTTCGGTCCTGGAAACCGGGAAGGTGCTCTATCTTCCCGCCGCGCGGATTCGCCCGAATCCGGCCCAGCCGCGCCGGGTCTTTGACCCGGAGGCGCTGCAGGAGCTTGCCCAGTCCATCCGGCAGTACGGCGTCCTCCAGCCGCTGTCCGTCCGGCGTACGCCGGGCGGCTATGAGCTTGTCGCCGGCGAGCGCCGGCTCCGCGCGGCCGGTCTTGCAGGCCTTGAAACCGTCCCCTGCCTTCTTGTCAGCGTTTCGGATGAGGATTCCGGCCTTCTCGCGCTGATTGAAAATCTTCAGCGGCGCGACCTTGACTATCTGGAGCAGGCCGCCGGACTTCTGCGCCTGATGCGTCAGTATCATCTCAGCCAGGAGCAGGCCGCCGTCCGTCTTGGAAAAAGCCAGTCCGCCGTGGCAAACAAGCTCCGCCTTCTCCGCCTTCCGCCTTCCGTTCTTCAAAGGCTCCGGGAGACAAAGCTCACCGAGCGCCACGCCCGCGCGCTTTTGCGCCTGCCGGACGAGGCAGCGCAGCTCCGCGTGCTGGAGCTCATCGTCAAAAACGACTGGACCGTCGCAAAGACCGAGCAGTATCTTGACGCGCAGCTGGCCGCGCCGAAAAAGCGTACGCCGCCGCGCTTTGCCCTCCGGGACGTGCGGCTTTTTTTCAACTCCGTCGACCACCAGCTCTCCATCATCCGGGCCGCCGGCTTCGAGGCCGGCGCGGACCGCCGGGAAACGGAGCAGGAATTCATTCTGACCATCCGCATTCCCAAAAGGAGCACAAACCCGAAGTGAACTCCCTCTGCGCTTTATGGAAGATGACCTCCGCCGGCCGCACCGGCGGAGGTTTTTTGTGATAATCTCCAAAACCGTTGTTTCTAACAAAATTTTTACGCAAAACACGACTTTTCAGTTTGCAAATCTGCCGAAAAGTGCTATAGTATAGTTTTGTCTGGAATATCTGAAAAAACAAGGACGATACGAAGCCAGGAGGAAGACGTCCGGCTTCAACATTGGAAAGGGGTTAACCAAATGTCTCACAAGTACGTCTATCTGTTCTCTGAGGGCAACGGCAAAATGCGCGAGCTTCTGGGCGGCAAGGGCGCAAACCTTGCAGAAATGACCAATCTCGGCATGCCGGTTCCGCAGGGCTTCACCATCACGACCGAGGCCTGCACGCAGTATTATCGCGATGACCGCCAGATCAACGCCGAAATCGAGGCGGAGATCATGGATTATGTGGAAAAGCTCGAGGAGATGACCGGCAAAAAGTTCGGTGATCTGTACAATCCGCTGCTTGTTTCCGTCCGCTCCGGCGCGCGCGCTTCCATGCCCGGCATGATGGATACCATCCTGAACCTCGGCCTGAACGACGAGGTCGTCGTGGCCTTCGCACAGAAGACCAACAATCCCCGCTTTGCATACGACTCCTATCGCCGCTTCATTCAGATGTACTCCGACGTCGTCATGGAAGTCGGCAAGAAATACTTCGAGCAGCTGATCGACGAGATGAAGCTTGCCCGCGGCGTCAAGCTGGACACCGAGCTTACCGCGGAGGACCTGAAGGAGCTGGCGGACAAGTTCAAGGAAGAATACCATGAAAAGCTGGGCGAGGAGTTCCCGCAGGACCCGAAGGTCCAGCTCATGGGCGCCATCAAGGCCGTTTTCCGCAGCTGGGATAACCCCCGTGCGATTTACTACCGCCGCATGAACGACATCCCCTCCGATTGGGGCACCGCCGTCAACGTCCAGTCCATGGTCTTCGGCAATACCGGCGACACCTCCGGTACCGGCGTCGCCTTCACCCGCAACCCCGCCACCGGCGAAAAGAAGCTCTTCGGCGAATTCCTGATGAACGCGCAGGGCGAGGACGTCGTCGCCGGCATCCGCACCCCGCAGACCATCGACCAGCTGGCCGAGGTCATGCCCGAGGCCTACAAGCAGTTCACCGATATCTGCGCAAAGCTGGAATATCACTATCGTGATATGCAGGACATGGAGTTCACCATTGAAAACAAGAAGCTCTACATGCTTCAGACCCGCAACGGCAAGCGTACCGCTGCCGCCGCTATGAAAATCGCCTGCGACCTGGTCGACGAGGGCATGATCACCGAAAAGGAAGCCGTCGCCATGATCGACCCCAAGAGCCTGGATTCGCTGCTGCACCCCACCTTTGACGCAGCCGCCCTGAAAAAGGCCAAGATCATCGGCACGGGCCTTGCCGCCTCCCCCGGCGCAGCCTGCGGCAAGATCGTCTTCACCGCCGAAACCGCAACCGAATGGGGCAAGAGCGGCCAGAAGGTCGTTCTGGTCCGTCTGGAAACCAGCCCCGAGGATATCGAGGGCATGCACTACGCGCAGGGCGTTCTGACCGTCCGCGGCGGCATGACCTCCCACGCGGCTGTCGTCGCCCGCGGCATGGGCACGTGCTGCGTCTCCGGCTGCGGCGCCATCAAGATGAACGAAGAAGCCAAGTACTTCGAGCTCTCCGGCAAGACCTACAAGGAAGGCGACTGGATCTCCATCGACGGCTCTACCGGCAACATCTACGGCGAAAAGATCAAGACCGCCGCCGCCGCCATCTCCGGCGACTTTGACCGCCTGATGACCTGGGCCGACAAGTTCCGCAAGCTCGGCGTCCGCACCAACGCCGACACCCCGCACGATGCCGCGCAGGCAGCCGCCTTTGGCGCCGAGGGCATCGGCCTGTGCCGTACCGAGCACATGTTCTTTGAGGCCGACCGCATCAAGGCCATGCGCGAGATGATCGTCTCCGAAACCGCCGAGCAGCGCGAAAAGGCGCTTTCCAAGCTTGAGCCGATCCAGCAGGGCGACTTTGAGGCCATTTACGAGGCCATGAAGGGCCGTCCCGTGACCATCCGCCTTCTGGACCCGCCCCTGCATGAGTTCCTGCCCACCGACCCGAAGGACGTCGAGGACCTTTCCAAGGAAATGGGCATCACCGTTGAGCACCTGAACCACGTCATCGCAAGCCTGCACGAGTTCAACCCCATGATGGGCCACCGCGGCTGCCGTCTGGACGTTACCTATCCGGAAATTGCCAAGATGCAGACCGCTGCCATCATCAAGGCCGCGCTTGCCGTGCGCAGCCGCAGACCCGCATGGAAGATCGTTCCTGAGATCATGGTCCCGCTGGTGGGCGAGGCAAAGGAGCTTGCCTTTGTCAAGTCCGTCATCGACCAGACCGCTAAGAAGATCATCAAGGACGCCGGCTCCGACATGGAATACAAGGTCGGCACCATGATCGAAATCCCGCGTGCCGCCCTGACCGCCGATGAAATTGCGAAGGAAGCCTCCTTCTTCTCCTTCGGCACGAACGACCTGACCCAGATGACCTTCGGCTTCAGCCGCGACGACGCAGGCAAGTTCCTCGCCTCGTACTATGACCGTAAGATCTACGAGTCCGATCCGTTCTCCAAGCTCGATCAGACCGGCGTCGGCCGTCTGGTGAAGATGGCTGCGGACCTTGGCCGTCAGACCCGCCCGGACATCAAGCTCGGCATCTGCGGCGAGCAGGGCGGCGATCCCTCGACCGTCGAGTTCTGCCATTCCATTGGCCTGAGCTACGTCTCCTGCAGCCCGTTCCGCGTACCCATCGCGCGTCTCGCCGCCGCGCAGGCCGCTATTAAAAACGCGGGGAAATAAGCCCTAAAAAACGCATCGCGATATGCATGCCCCCAACCGGCTAAGCCGGTTGGGGGCATTTCTTGTTCAGATGCTGATGATTACCGTTTTATCTTCCCATTTCTTTCGGAAAAACTTCATCCCGATCGCATGACAATACTCTCGTGACCTCTTATAAGCCCCCATTTCCGCCTGTTCCGCGCGCGTCTGTAGTAATCCATGTGGTCAAAAACGCTTCCCGCTCAAAAGAACGGGAAGCGTTTTCTATGTTCAAGGTGTCTGCATTGTAACTCTGGGCAGAGGGTTATGCAAGTGGTTTCTGCGGGGTAGCAACTCAAAGATTGAGCCGCTATAGACAAAGAATAGCCCCATCACGAAGATCACTTTTCCAGAAGATCCTCCATTGTGCAGCCAAGGACTTTGGCAAGGCTGAGAACCGTTTCCGCGCTGGCTTTATTGATATCCTTGTTGTGCTGCTCGTACATCTGGATCGACCGGAGGCTGACGCCGCTTCGCTTGGCAAG
>CAKUHJ010000046.1 GCA_934655935.1 uncultured Oscillospiraceae bacterium
GCGCAGACGCTGCGCTTCCAGATTCTGTCCGGCAGGAATCAGCCGCCGGTATGCGAGGATTCTACGTTTGAAACCTCCACGAACATTGCCAACACCGGCGTGCTCAAGGCTTCGGACGAGGAAAATCAGCCGCTTTCCTATCAGCTGGTGAAGGCGCCGAAGCGCGGCAGCGTCGAGCTGCACGACGACGGCAGCTTTACCTACACGCCGAAGGAAAACAAGGTCGGCAAGGACAGCTTTGTCTATACGGCGACGGACCCTGCGGGTAATGTTTCAAACGAGGCCTGCGTCAAAATCAAAATTCTCAAGCCGGCGGACGGGGCGCAGTATACCGATACCATGGCGGGGCGTGAAAGCTTTCTGGCCGTATTCCTGCGCGAAAACGGCGCTTATACGGGCCGGGAAATTGCCGGCAACGCCTGCTTTGAGCCGGAGCAGACCGTCACGCGCGGCGATTTTCTGCTGATGGCGATGAAGCTTCTCAAGCGCGCGCCGGCGGACGCCGCGCTGGAAACCGGCTTCTCCGACGAGGCGCAGACGCCGTCCTATCAGCGCCCGTATATCGTCTCCGCCTTCCGCAGCGGCGTCATTCAGGGCGAGCAGACGCAGGACGCCGCGCTGGTCTTCCGGGCGACGGACAAGCTCACCTGGGCGGACGCGGCGGTGATGCTGCAGCGGCTCCTCGGCATTGCCGAGGCCGATTCCCAGGAGGTCTTTGCGGCGGATGATACGGCCATGCCGGCCTGGGCGCAGAGCGCCGCGGCCGCGCTGCAGGAGGCGGGGCTGCCGCTTTCCTGCGCGGATGCGTCCGCAGAGGTTACGCGCGCGCAGGCGGCGGAGCTTCTTTACAGGGCCTGCGGCCTTGCCGCCGAGAGAGGCTATGCGCAGTAAGTGAAAAGGCTTCCGGGCGCTGCGAATGCGGCGTCCGGAATTTTTTTGAAATAAAAAGAAAAACATAATCATAAAATGTACGCGTATTGTGGAACCGTGCGATCTTTTACAGAAAATAAACGGGGGCTTCGACAGAAAAAAATCTTGTCGGACGGCGAGGAATATGATACGATAGGCCCAAACTTTTTCTGTGCACGGGAAAGTGCGGAGAGAGAAAACGGAAAAGAGGAGGAGGTGCGGCCCAGGCCGCACCGAAAAGCGTATGGAATGGTTGATTGATTTTTTCACAGGTCCACTGAACACGGCTGCATGGCTGTATATCTTCCTGCCGTGCACCATTGTCGGCGGACTCTATCTGACCGTCCGCAACCGGGGCCTGCAGTTCCGGAAATTCGGGTTTGTTCTGAAGAACACACTCGGCAAGATGTTTGAAAGGAAGACGGCCGGCGAGGGCGCGGTCACGCCGCTGCAGGCGGTTACCACGGCGCTGGCTGCGACGGTCGGAACCGGCAACATCGTTGGCACCTCGCAGGCTATTGCGCTGGGCGGCTACGGCGCGGTTTTCTGGCTGTGGATTGCGGCGCTGCTCGGGATGATCATCAAGTACTCCGAGGTCGTTCTGTCCATCCGCTTCCGCGAGCGCGACGCGAAGGGCGACTGGGTCGGAGGCCCCATGTACTATGTCAAAAACGGCCTGGGGCGGAACTGGCAGTGGGTCGGCACGCTGTTTGCGGTGTTTGCGGGGCTGGCGTGCTTCGGCATCGGCAATATGTCGCAGGTCAATTCCATCGTCGGCTCCCTGAATAACGCCATTGACGCCTTTATTCCCGCGGCGGCGGGCGAGCGGAACCTTCTGAACCTCATTTTCGGCCTGGTCATCGCCGCGCTGGTCGGCCTGATTCTGTTTGGCGGCATCAAGCGCATCGGCGCGGTTGCCGAAAAGCTGATTCCATTTATGAGTATTCTCTACATCGTGTTTGCGCTGGTCGTGATTTTGGGTCACGCGGGAAATATTCTCCCGGCCTTCGGCAAGATTTTCGCAACTGCGTTCACGCCGAAGGCGCTTGGCGGCGCGGCAGCCGGCATCGCGCTGAAGCAGACCATTGTCTGGGGCCTGCGCAGAAGTGCGTTTTCCAATGAGGCGGGTCTTGGCTCGGCGGCCATCGCGCATGCCGCGGCGGATACGCCGGGACCTGTGCAGCAGGGCCTTTACGGCGTGTTTGAGGTCTTCGCCGACACCATCGTCATCTGCTCTTTGACAGCGCTGACGATCATCTGCAGCGGCGTGGAAATTCCGTTTGGGACCTATGTCAACTCGGAGCTCGTCGCCAGTGCCTTTGCAACGATTTTTGGCGTCAAATTTGCTTCGGTGTTCGTTGCCGTTGCGCTGATGCTCTTCGCGTTTACAACGGTGCTCGGCTGGTCTCTTTACGGAAGCCGCTGCGCGCAGTATCTGTTCGGACTGAAGTTCATGAAGGCCTATCAGGCGGCGTTTATCGTCGTGATTGTCATCGGCGCGGTCGCAAAGCTGGACGTCGTGTGGAACATTGCCGATACCTTCAACGGCCTGATGGCAATTCCGAACTTTATTGCGCTCTTTGCGCTTTCCGGCGTCGTGGCAAAGCTTACGAAGGAATACTTCTTCTCCGGCGCGGAAAGCCGCCTGAAGCGGTAACGCCCCGCCAGCTGTGAGCTGTGTTTTTCACGAGAGTTCCGGGAAAAACGATTGAGACTTTATTTGCGCCTGCGGGCGCAAACGCTACGAGGTTTTTGACACGCCGAAGCCCCCTCCCGCATAAGCTGTACGGGAGGGGGTTTTATGCTGGAATATACCTTGCGGCGCGGCGCGGAATGCTGGCTGCGGCTGTGCGCGCACCGGCAGGGGCTTTACTGGTACACACAGGCGCACAGCGCGTTCTGCTCCGCGCAGCCGGTGCGCCTGCTGGCGGAGCAGGGCGGCGTCTGCAGAAATCTTGGCGTTCTGCAGCCGGAGCCGTCCGGCGGTATGACGCTGCAGGGCAGATTATCGGCCTCCGGCTTTGCGTTTACGCCGCAGGTGCGGCTGCGGTTGGAAAGCCCGGCGGGGCGGATGCAGCTGACGCTTGCGGGAAGGCGCGTTCTGCTGGAGCCCTTCTGCCCGGAAAAGCCCTTCCAGGACGCGGAGGCGTTCTGCCTGTGGCGCGTGGAGCGGATCGGGGAGAGCTTTTACTGGCTCCGGGAGGCGGATGACGGTGATTCTTGACGCGGCGGCAGGAGAAGGCTATAATATCAGCGAAGGAAAGCTCTGCTGCAGCCGGCGGGTTTCGCCGGCTGCAGCAGAGCTTTCCAAACTTTTCTTGCGGAGGTATCTGCCATGGCTGCGTCCAAGGTCTACTTTACAGATTTTCATTGCAGTCCCGGCGTCAGCCGGCTTGACAAGCTCAAGCGGCTGCTGAACCAGGCCGGCCTGGACCGGATTGATTTTCAGGATAAGATGGTCGCCATCAAGCTGCATTTCGGCGAGCTTGGAAACCTTGCCTATCTGCGTCCGAACTACGCGAAGGTCGTCGCCGATTTTGTCCGCGCGCGCGGCGGCCTGCCCTTCCTGACCGACTGCAACACCCTGTACATCGGCAGCCGGAAAAACGCGCTGGAGCATATGGACACTGCCGCGCTCAACGGCTTTCTGCCCGCGACGACGGGCTGCCATGTGATCATTGCGGACGGCCTTCGCGGCGGAGACGATGTGGAGGTCCCGGTCGTAGGCGGCGAGTATGTCAAAACGGCGAAGATCGGCCGGGCCGTGATGGACGCGGATATTGTCCTTGCGCTGTCCCATTTCAAGGCGCATGAGAATGCGGGCCTGGGCGGCGCGCTGAAAAATCTCGGCATGGGCTGCGGCTCGCGCCGGGGCAAGATGGAGATGCACTCCGACGGCAAGCCGCACGTGGTATCTGAGCTGTGCGTCGGCTGCGGCGCATGCGCCCGCATCTGCGTGCACGGCGCGCCGCAGATTCAGGACGGCGTATGCAGCATCGACCAGAACCGCTGCGTCGGCTGCGGGCGCTGCCTGGCTGCGTGCCCGAAAAACGCCGTGCAGTCCAGCTCCAAGGGAAGCGTGCAGATGCTGAACTACAAGATCGCCGAGTACAGCAAGGCGGTTATCGACGGCCGGCCCAGCTTCTGCATCAATATGGTCTGCGACGTCTCGCCCAACTGTGACTGCCATGCGGAAAACGACGTGGCCATGGTCCCGGACGTCGGCATGTTTGCCTCATTCGATCCGGTTGCGCTGGACCTTGCGTGCGCCGAGGCGGTAAACCGGCAGCCCGTCATGCTGGGAAGCGTCCTGGACAAGCCGGAGCTTCGCGAAGACCCCGACCATTTCCATGCCGCCCACGGGCACACCCACTGGTACGACCTGATCGAGCATGCGAAAAAGATCGGCCTCGGGAGCGACGAATACGAGATCGTCCGCATCTGACGCCCTTACAGAATCACCTGCGCACCGCGATGATCCGCGCGCAGATCGCAGGCCCTCCAGCCGTCCGGCATTGTCCGGACGGCTTCTTGCATCTGTCCGGCAAAGTCCGCCCGGTCTGTCAGGCAAAGAAGCGTGGAGCCCGCGCCGCTGATGCAGACGCACGGACAGCCAAGCTCCGCAGCCTTTGCGCGCAGCGCATCGGAGCCGCGGATCAGCGGCCAGCGATAGGGATGGTGCAGCCGGTCGTCCAGGGCGGCGGCAAGAAGCTGCATATCGCCCAGCTCCAGCGCGCGCAGAAGCACGGCGGTGTGCGAGACGTTGAAGACCGCGTCTGCAAACGGGACGCTTTCCGGCAGAACGCCTCTTGCTTTATGCGTGGAAAGCGGAAAGTCCGGAATCAGCGCCACAAAATGGAGGGCAGGGTGAATCGGGTAGGAAACGGAGACGGCCCTTCCCCGGCACGTCATGGAGGCGGTCAGGCCGCCGAAGAGGGCGGGGGCGAGATTGTCCGGATGCCCCTCGAGCGGCAGGCAGACGTCCAGCAGCGCCTCGCGGGAAAGCGGGCTTCCGGCAAGCGCGTTCGCAGCCATCGCCCCGCCGACCAGCAGCGCCGACGACGAGCCGAGTCCGCGGCAGATGGGGATGCTTCCTTCTATGTGGATTTCCGCGCCGCCGGCGGGCTGGCCCAGCGCGCGGCGGACGGCGGCATAGGCCTGGAAGACAAGGTTTTCCGCGTTCTGATATTCCGGCGCGCAGCCGGAAATTCTGAGCGTATCCGACGGGCGGACGGTAAAGCTGTCATAGAGGCTCAGCGCGCAGCCGAGGCAGTCAAAGCCGGAGGCGAGATTTGCGCTCGTCGCCGGGACGCGTACGGTTACCTGTTCCATGCGGCGTCCTCCGCTTGAGAAAGCACGTAGGAAAGAAGCGCTTCCGGCGCCTGGACGTCGGTGTGCAGGACCGGCTTTCCCTGCAGCGCAGAGAGATTTCCGGGAACCGGCACGCCGGTCAGCGCGTGCAGCTGCTCCATGACGGCAAAATCGTCGCCCGCGGGCGTCTGCCCGAGGCCCTCCAGCACCGCGCGCGGGAACTTATAGGCCGAGGCGGTGGACAGAACCACCATGGGCGCGGCGCTGCCGCTTTCGCGCCGGAAGGCCTGCGCGGCGTTCCAGGCGACGGCGGTGTGCGTGTCCATGAGGTAGCGGTCTTTCTGCCAGACCTCGCCGATGGTCTTCCTTGTCGCCTCGTCGGTACAGCAGGCGGCGAAGAAATCCCGGTCCAGCTTCTGCTTCAGCTCCGCCGGAACCGTGTAGACGCCGTCCCGGCGCAGCTGCTCCATAAGCCCTGCCACAAGCGCCTCGTCGCGGCTCATGAGGAACAGCAGCCGCTCAAGATTGCTGGAAATCAGAATGTCCATGGAGGGCGAGACGGTCTGATGGAACGGCCGGCGGCGGTCGTAGCGGCCGGTCTGCAGGAATTCCGTCAGGACATTATTTTCGTTGGAGGCGCAGACGAGCGTTCCGACCGGGAGGCCGAGCTGCTTGGCGAGCCAGCCCGCGAGAATATCGCCGAAGTTTCCGGTCGGAACGGAGAAATGGACCTTATCGCCGCATGCGATGCGCCCGGCGTGCAGAAGCTCCGCATAGGCCCGGAAATAATAGACCACCTGCGGCGCGAGCCGGCCGATGTTGATGGAGTTCGCCGAGGACAGGCGTACGCCGCGCTGCGCGAACAGATGCTCGTGCGCTTCGGCGTCGAAAATGCGCTTGACGGCGCTCTGCGCGTCGTCGAAATTGCCCTTTACCGCGCAGACGCGGACGTTCCGCCCTTCCTGCGTGACCATCTGCGCCTTCTGCACGGGGCTTACGCCGTTTTCCGGATAGAATACAATAATCCGGATGCCGGGCACGTCCCGGAAGCCCGCCATCGCGGCTTTCCCGGTGTCGCCGGAGGTGGCGGTGAGAATCAGAATTTCCTCCTGCACGCCAAGCCGGCGCTTTGCCTCGGACAAAAGCTGCGGCAGCATGGAGAGCGCAACGTCCTTGAACGCGCTTGTAGGGCCGCGGAAGAGCTCGAGTACATAGTTTTCTCCGACCGGGACGAGCGGTGTCAGCTCCGGCGTTTCAAATTTTCCGGCGTAGGCCTTTTCCGTCAGGCTGCGCATGCAGGCGCTTCCGTAATCGGGAAGGAGCGTGTCCAGAATGGCCGAGGCCATCTCCATAGGCGGCAGCGCCAGAATGGCGTCCAGATCGGGGCGCAGCTGCGAGGGGTCCGGCATGGTATAGAGCCCGCCGTCCGGCGCAAGGCCCTGCAGAACGGCCTGCAGCGCGTTGGCCTGCAGCGCGGCGGAGCGGGTGCTTTGGTAGTTCATCATAAATCATCCTCCGGCAAGCGCGGCGGAATTCGTGAAAAATAGCGCTTGCGTTTTTCTGACTGCTATGTTATATTGTTTCCGACAAAAAGTCAAGTGTTTTTGAGGTGAAGACAAAAAATTAACTCCGCCGCGGACACGGCAGACACAAAAGGAGAATAGAATACGATGCGCAAGGTATTGAAATTCGGCGGCTCGTCCATGGCGGACGCGGCGCAGTTCGCAAAGGTGCGCGCCATTGTGGAGGCGGAGCCGTCGCGGCAGATTGTCGTGGTTTCCGCGCCCGGCAAGCGCACGAAGGAAGACCATAAGGTGACAGATCTTCTGTATCTGTGCTACGCACACCTGAAGTACGGCGTATCCTGCGAGGCGGTTTTTCAGCTGATCCGCAGCCGCTATCTGGAAATCCGGGACGCGTGCGGACTGAAGACGGATCTGGAGTCCGAGTTCGACGCGCTTTTCCGGAAAATGCAGGCCGGAATTGAGGAAGAGGAGCTTGTTTCGCGCGGCGAGTATTTTGCCGCGCGCCTGATGGCGGACTATCTGGGCTTTGAGTTTCTGGACGCCGCGCTCTGGCTGCGCTTTAAATTTGACGGAAGCGTGGATAAGGAAACCAGCTATGAGGCTCTGCGGCGGATGACCTCCGGCCGGCGCGTGGTGATCCCGGGCTTCTACGGCGCAATGCCGGACGGGCGCATCCGCACCTTCACGCGCGGCGGCAGCGACATTACCGGCGCGCTGGCGGCGGCGGCCGTGGATGCGGACGTCTATGAAAACTGGACGGACGTGTCCGGCATCCTGATGGCCGACCCGCGCATTGTCGACAATCCCGCGCCCATCCGCTGCGTCACCTACGCCGAGCTTCGGGAGCTGAGCTACATCGGCGCACAGGTCCTGCATGAGGGAACGGTTTTCCCGGTGCGGGAAAAGAACATTCCGCTCAATATCCGCAACACCAACGACCCGACCCATCCCGGTACGATGATTCTTGCCGAGGCGGACGACGCGGGCGACGCCGGAAGCTTCATCACCGGCATTGCCGGCAAGAAGGGCTTTACGGTCGTCACCGTTTCCAAGGCCGGTATGTCCTCCACGCCGGGGATGCTCTTAAAAATTCTGGAGATTTTTGAGGCGCACGGCGTCAATGTCGAGTATACGCCGAGCGGCATCGACATCATCTCGCTGGTGGTTTCGGGCGAGAAGGCGGCAGGCTGCCTCTACAGCCTGATGGGAGAGCTTCAGAAGGCGCTCCAGCCGGATCAGATCAAGGTTACTGAGCATATTGCAATTGTCGCCGCCGTCGGCCGCCGAATGGCCTACCGGCCCGGCGTTTCCGGCCAGATTTTCGCCAAGCTCGGCGAAAACGGCGTGAACATCCGTATGATTACCCAGGGCCCGGAGGAGCTGAACATCATCGTCGGCGTGGAGGAAAAGGACTTCGCGCAGGCCATCCGCGTCCTGTATGACAGCTTTGTAAAGGAGACGAAGAAAGCATGAAACAGTATCGTGTCGGTATTCTTGGCGCGACGGGCGCCGTCGGCCAGGAAATGATGAAAATCCTTCTCGAGCGGAAATTCCCGCTTTCCGAGCTGCGCCTGATCGCAAGCGCGCGCAGCGCCGGAAAATGCGTGGAGTTTGACGGCCGCCCCATCCGCATCACGGAGGCGTCGGACGAGGCCTTCGAGGGCCTGGACATTGTCCTCGGCGCGGCGGAAAACGACGTCGCCATGCGCTTTGCGCCGGCCATCCGGAAATCGGGCGCAGTCTTTGTGGACAATTCCAGCGCCTTCCGTCTGGACCCGGACGTGCCGCTGATTGTGCCGGAGATCAACCCGGAGGATGCAAAGCAGCACCACGGCGTGATTTCGAACCCGAACTGCACGACAATTGTGTCCCTGGTCGCAATTGCGCCGCTTCTGAAAAAAAGTCCCATTACCTCGATCATCGCCTCGTCCTACCAGGCGGTGTCCGGCGCAGGCGCGGGCGGCCCGAAGGAGCTGATGAGCGAGGTGGAGGCGCTGCGGAAGGGCGAGGCCGTTCAGCCGCAGGTGTTCCAGTATCAGATTGCCTACAACGTCATCCCGCAGATCGGCGGGGAAGGCTTCATGGGCTACACCTCCGAGGAGATGAAGATGCAGAACGAGGGCCGGAAGATCCTGCACCTGCCGGAGCTCAGGGTCAGCTGCACCTGCGTGCGTGTGCCGGTGGTGCGCAGCCACAGCGTCTCGCTTCTGGTGCGCACGGCGGAAAAAATCACCGTGCCGGAGGCGCGCGAGCTGATCGCTTCGGCGCCCGGCTGCCGGCTGGTGGACGATCTGAAAAACCGGGCGTACCCGATGCCGCTGGATACCTCCGATCAGGATCTTGTCTATGTGGGCCGCATCCGCGAGGATCTGACGAGCGACAACGGTCTGAACATCTGGTGCTGCGGCGACCAGGTCCGCAAGGGCGCGGCGACCAACGCCGTGCAGATTGCAGAGCTCCTGATCAAATAACAAAAATAACAAGAATCCCCCTGCCGGCTGCAGTTCATGGCCGGCAGGGGGATTTCTCAGCGTTTTTGAAAACTCTGGCGCGGCAGCGCCCAGGGGATTGAAGGTGCCGGTCCTTGCGGGCGCGGCTGCACAGATTTTTCCGCAGGCTACATAGGCAGCGACAGCAGAAGCGGAATGGTCAGCACGGCCAGCGGATTGGAAACCAGCGCCATGCCCGCGCCCAGATGGCAGTCCTTGCCGATGGTGCTCGGGAAGACGACTGTGTTGACGCCGGTCGGCATGGCGAGGAAGCACATCACAAGCAGCAGAAGCTCGCGCGGCAGCGCCAGCAGCCGCCCAAGCCCGTAGGCAAGCAGCGGCACAACCGCCATCCGCAGAATGGTGACGACGTACAGAAGCTTTTCCTGCAGAATCTCGCGGAACGAGAACTGCGCGATGACGCAGCCGGTCAGCACCATGCCGCACGGGCCGACACAGGCGGAAAGGTCGGAAAGAACGCTGTCGGCCAGCGCGGGCACCGGCACGCGCAGAAGGCCGAGCAGCGCGCCGAGAAGGACCGCGGCCATCGGCGGCGTCAGCAGATTCCGGAGGTTTCGCTTCGACTCGCCCAGCAGCATCCGGTAGCCCTCGGTATAGATATAGAAGGCACACGGAAGCGTAAAAATCTGGTATTTCAGAAACATCTCTGAACCGAAGACGGAGAGCACCAGCACGTAGCCGACATAGCCGTAGTTCGGAATGGCGATGGAGTAGATGCAAAGATCCTGCGTATAGTGGTCGGTGTGAAAATGACGGCCGATCACAAGCGCGAACAGAACGCTCAGCGCCGTGCAGACGACGCCGCACAGCAGAAGTCCGGAGGAGGTTTTCAGCATTTCCGGCCTGAAGAAGCCGGCAAAGCTCCGCAGGCTCAGCGCGGGGGAAAACAGCCACAGAAGAAGCCTTGACAGGCAGCGCGGCGTCTGCTCCGGGAGAATCCGCAGCCGGGTCAGAAGGAACCCAAAGGACAGAAACAGAAGAAGCTTCAGCGTCTGCTGAAGAATCACAACGCTCATGATCAATACCTCCGCATGTTTGCCTACCCGTCAAGTATACGGACGCAGAGCGCAAAGGTCAAGTACAGTTTTCGGCAGGACGCTTGTATTTTTTACATAGATTTTACAAGAGCCTGACTTCAGATTTGACAGCCTCATGTTACTCTGGTAGCTGTAAAAATGACAGAGAGGGAAAGAATATGAGCTTTTTTGACGTTTTGACGATGATCGGAGGCCTGAGCCTCTTTTTGTTTGGCATGACGCTGATGGGGCAGGCGCTGGAGCGCCGCGCCGGCGGTCAGCTCAAGAGCCTGCTTGAGAAAATGACCGGGCGGGTCATGGCGGGCTTTCTGACCGGTCTTGGCGTTACGGCCATTATCCAGAGCTCGTCGGCGACGACGGTGATGGTGGTCGGCTTTGTAAACTCCGGCATCATGACGCTCCGGCAGGCTGTCAACGTGATCATGGGCGCGAACATCGGCACGACCATCACGGCCTGGCTTCTGAGCCTGACCGGAATCGACGGCAGCAGCTTCCTGCTGCAGCTTCTCAAGCCGAGCTCCTTTACGCCGCTTCTTGCGATGGTCGGCGTTGTGCTCTATATGGGCTCCGGCAGCACGAAGCGGAAGGACACGGGGCTGATTTTGCTCGGCTTTGCCACGCTGATGTTCGGCATGGAGACCATGAGCGGCTCCGTTTCCGGTCTGCAGAACGAGCCGGCGTTTGTAAACCTCTTTCTGGCCTTTTCCAACCCGGTGCTCGGCATGCTCGCCGGCGCGGTGCTGACGGCGGTCATTCAGTCAAGCTCCGCCTCGGTCGGCATTCTGCAGGCGCTGGCGGCGACCGGCGTGGTCAGCTTTGGTGCGGCGATTCCCATTATCATGGGCCAGAATATCGGCACCTGCATCACCGCGATTCTGGCTGCGGCGGGCGCAAACAAGAATGCGCGCCGCGCGGCCCTGGTGCACCTGCTGTTCAACGTCATCGGCGTGACGGTTATACTGAGCGCGTTCTGCATTGTGAAGGCTGCGCTTCATCCGGCCATTCTGGACGCGCCGGCGACCATGTCCGGCATTGCGACGGTGCACACGCTCTTTAACCTGATTGCCACGGCCATGCTTCTGCCTGCGGGCGGACTGCTGGAAAAGCTGGTGCTGCGCCTGATTCCGGGCGGCGAGGAGACGAAGGCGCCTGCAAAGCTCGACGAGCGCCTGCTTGCGACGCCCTCCATCGCTCTGCAGCAGAGCCGCCGCGTTGCCTGCGAAATGGCGCAGACCGCCGCGCGTGCGCTTGGAAACGCGCTGACCTGCCTGCACGCCTACACGCCGGAGCTTGCCCAGAGCATCCGCAGCGACGAGCAGAACTGCGATGCATACGAGGATGTGATCGGCACCTATCTGGTAAAGCTCAGCGCGTGCAAGATGGGGGAGGACGAGAGCGAGGCCTCCACGGAGCTTCTGAAGGTCATCGGGGACTTTGAGCGGATTTCCGACCACGCGGTGAACATTCTGGAGTCGGTGGAGGAGCTGCGGGAAAAGAAGCGCAGCTTCAGCGCCGCCGCCGCGCAGGAGCTTGCGGTCCTGACGGATGCGGTGCGCAGGATTCTGGAGCTTGCCGTGACGGCTTTTCTGAACGAGGATACGGCGCTGGCGTCGGAGGTGGAGCCGCTTGAGCAGGTGATCGACACGCTTAAGGAGCAGCTCAGAACCCGGCACATTCTGCGGATGCAGCAGGGCGGCTGCAGCATGGAGGCGGGCTTCGTGCTCTGCGATCTGCTGACCGACCTGGAGCGGACCTCGGATCACTGCTCCAACATTGCCGGCTGCATGATCGACAGCGCGCAGCACAACCTGAACCTGCACGAGACCCTGCGCCAGACAAGAGGGCAGAGCCGCAGCTTCCAGGCGCTGTACCATACGTTTGCCGCGCAGTACGCGCTCAGCCGTCCGACAGAAGGCCCGGCTTCCCACGAAGCCTGAAGCGGCGGAATACCGGCGCCCAAGGCTCCTCTTGGGCACCAAGCGGAGCCTTGGGTGCGGTGCAGGAACGAAGGAAATCCCCCATACGGCTTTGCCGGAAGGGGGCCGCAATTTGTAAATCGGACCAAAGTATGACGGCGCTGCGCCGGAAAAGGCCGCGCCGACTT
>CAKUHJ010000047.1 GCA_934655935.1 uncultured Oscillospiraceae bacterium
GCGACAGGCAGGCGTCCTCGGGACGCCTGCCTGTCGGAAGAACTCATATGGGAAGTGCGCAGGGCGCTGCCAGCGTCGCGGCCATGACGGCCTTGATGGTGTGCATGCGGTTTTCCGCCTCGTCGAAGACGACGGACTGCGGGCCCAGGAACACGCCGTCCGAAACCTCCATGTGCGTAAGACCGAACTGCTCGCCGATCTGGCGGCCAATGCCGGTGTTCAGATCGTGGAAGGCCGGCAGGCAGTGCATGAAGATGGCGCCGGGCTTTGCAAGCGCCATTTTTTCCTCGTCCACGCAGTAGGGGGAAAGCGCCTTGATGCGCTCGGCCCAGACCTCCGCGGGCTCGCCCATGGAGACCCAGACGTCCGTGTACACGGCGTCCGCCCCGGCGAGCGCCTTCGCGGGCTCGGCTTCAAATTCCAGCTTCGCGCCGGTTCCGGCGGCAATTTCCTGCGCCTGCTGCCGCAGCTCCGCGGCGGGGAAGTAGGCTGCGGGCGCGCAGGCGGTAAACTGCATGCCCATCTTCGCGCAGCCGATCATCAGGGAGTTTCCCATGTTGAAGCGGGCGTCGCCCAGATAGACCAGCTTTTTTCCTGCGAGCGGGCCGAGCTTTTCCCGGATGGTCAGAAGGTCCGCGAGAATCTGCGTGGGGTGGAATTCGTTGGTCAGGCCGTTCCAGACCGGAACGCCGGCGTTTGCGGCGAGCTCCTCGACAACGCTCTGGCCGAAGCCGCGGTACTCGATTCCGTCGTACATCCGGCCGAGGACCTTCGCCGTGTCCGCGATGGATTCCTTTTTGCCGATCTGCGAGCCGCTGGGGTCGAGGTAGGTCACGTGCATGCCAAGGTCGTAGGCCGCCGTTTCAAACGCACAGCGCGTCCGGGTGCTGGTTTTCTCAAAGATCAGCGCGGCGCTTTTGCCCTTGCATATCTCATGCGGCACATGCTGCTTTTTCTGCTGCTTGAGCGCCGCCGCGAGCGTGAGCAGGCCGGAAATTTCCTCCGGCGTAAAGTCCAGAAGCTTCAGAAAGCTTTTTCCAGTCAGATTCATAAAAACCTCCAAATCATGCGCCGTTCAGCGCCGGTCGCTGCGGCGCAGCCGCGTTTCAAGCTTCCGCAGCGCCGCCGTCAGGCAGACCACCATGAAAAGATACGTCAGCGCGACCACAAGCAGGGGGTTGACCGCGTCATAGGTGTTGTTCCGGATGAGGTTGCCGGCGCGCGTCAGGTCCTGCACGGCCACATAGCCTGCGACGGCGGTTTCCTTCAGGAGGGCGATCATCTCGTTGCCGACGGCCGGAAGAATGTTCTTCATAGCCTGCGGCAGAATGATATGGACGGCGGTTTTCAGCCGGCTCAGGCCGAGACTCCGTCCGGCCTCCATCTGTCCGCCGTCCACGGCGGCGATGCCGCTGCGGATGAGCTCGGCCATGTATGCGCCGGAGTTGATGCCGAAGGTCACAACGCCGACCGTAATGCCCTCCGAGGACTGCATGATCACAAAATAGAAGATCAGCAGCAGGACCACCACCGGAATGCCGCGGACGGCTGTGGTGTAAAGGTCGCAGAGCTTGCACAGCGGCCTGAGAAGCACGCTGTCCTCGCCGCAGTACTTGACGACGGAGATGACGACGCCAATTGCAAGGCCGATCAGAAGCGCGCCCAGGGTGATGATCAGCGTGTTCTTCAGACCCTCGAGCAGCATCAGATACCGGTTCTGCTCAAGAAAGGTCGCCTGCAGCTGGGAGAGCCACCGACTCAGAAAATTCATAGCTGCCTCCGCGGCGCTTACGGCGCCTTGAACGCGACGCCGTACTTGGTGAACAGCGCTTCCATGGAGCCGTCGGAGAGCATCTGCGAGACGACCTCGTTGACGGCGGAGACAAGCGTGTCGCTGCCCTTGCGGAAGGCGAAGGCGTAGGGCTCGCTGGTCATGGCCTCGTCCAGAACCACAAGGCCCTGCTCCGCGGCAAGCGCCACGGCGACCTCGTTGTCCACGACCCAGGCATCGACCTTGCCGGTGGTAAGGGCGGCGGCGGCGTCGTTGTTGGCGGTGAAGGCCAGGACCTCATAGCCCTCGGACATGCAGTAGTCCTCGGCGGTTGTGGCGGTCTGGACGGAAATCTTCTTGCCGGTCAGATCGGCCTTGCAGGTGATGGGGCTGTCCGGAGTGACGACGATGGCCTGCGCGGCAAGGAAATAGGGATCTGTAAAATCGACGTTCTTCTTCCGCTCCTCGGTGACGGTGATGCCGGATACGCCGACGTCGAATTTTCCGGCCTGCACGCCGGGGATGACGGACTCAAAATCCATCTGCTGAATGTCCAGCGTCACGCCGAGCGAATCGGCGACCTTCTGGAGAATGTCAATCTCGATGCCGACGACCTGGCCATTTTCCAGCGACTCAAACGGCGGGAAGTCCGGACTGGTGGCAATGGTGAGCTTGCCGGCCTTCTTAACGGCCTGCAGTGCATCAGAGGAGCCTGCGCAGGCGCTGAGCGCGCCGAGCATCACAGCGGCGCAAAGCAAAAGCGCCGAAATCTTCAAAAGCTTTTTCATGTTGTTTTCTCCTTTTTCAGTGTAGTTTCGGGCGGATAAGCGGCAAGCGCCGCTCTGACGTCTGCGATCTGACGCAGGACCGATTCCGGCGCTGTGCCGCCGTAGGAGGTTCGGCGCCCGATACAGGCTTCCAGGCTGAGCGCGTCGTAGACGTCCGGCTCAAAGACGGGGCTGAAGCGTTTCAGCTCCGTAAGGCTGAGCGCTTCGAGCGTGGAGCCGCTTTGAAGGCAGAAGGCCACAAGCTGGCCGGAAATATGATAGGCCTCGCGGAAAGGAACGCCCTTCTTGCTCAGATAGTCGGCCAGGTCCGTGGCGTTGAGGAAGCCGGTCTGCGCGGCGCGGTACATGACGTCCTCATGCACCTTCATGGTTGCGAGCATCGGCGTGAGAATGCCAAGGCAGAGCGTTACGGTATCCAGAGCGTCGAAAACGGGCTCCTTGTCCTCCTGCATGTCCTTGTTGTAGGCGAGCGGAAGACCCTTGAGCATGGTCAGAAGCGAGATCAGGTCTCCGTATACGCGGCCGGTTTTGCCGCGGCAGAGCTCGGCCATGTCGGAGTTTTTCTTCTGCGGCATGATGGAAGAGCCGGTCGTATAGGCGTCGTCCAGCTCGAGAAAGCCGAATTCCAGGCTGGAGTAGAGCACCAGCTCCTCGCAGAGCCGGGAAAGATGCAGCATGAGCATCGCGCAGTCCGAAAGAAATTCCACGCAGAAATCCCGGTCGGAGACGGCGTCCAGGCTGTTCTGGCATACGGCGTCAAAGCCGAGCTGCGCGGCCTCCCACTGCCGGTCCGTGGGATAGGTGGTTCCGGCGAGCGCGCACGCGCCGATGGGGCTGACGTTCAGGCGCTTTTTGGAGTCCTCAAAGCGCCCCAGGTCCCGCAGAAGCATCTGCGCGTAGGCCATAAGCTGGTGGCCGAAGGTGATGGGCTGTGCGCGCTGCAGGTGCGTATAGCCCGGAAGGATGGCTGCGTAATGCTGCTCGGCGAGCATGCAGAGCGTCCGGACAAGCGCGGTAAGCCGGCTTTGCACCTGCGCGGTTCCGTCCCGCAGGAACAGCCTGAGATCAAGCGCGACCTGATCGTTCCGGCTCCGGGCGGTGTGAAGCTTTTTTCCGACGCTTCCAAGCCGCTCGGTGAGCACGGCTTCGATAAACATGTGGATATCCTCTGCGGCGGGGTCGATTGTAAGCGCGCCCGACTGCAGATCCTGCGCGATGGCGGCAAGTCCGCCGGTCAGCTGCGCGGCCTCCCCGTCGGTGAGGACGCCGCAGCGGGCGAGCATCTGCGCGTGCGCGATGGAGCCCGCGATATCCTGCTGCCACAGACGCTGATCAAATCCGATGGAGGAGTTGAAGGCGTCGGCAAGGGCGGCGCTTTGCTTCTGCGCGCGCCCGGCCCAGAGCTTTTCCATGGCGGCTGCCTCCTGCTTCTGAATTTTTTCCGTTTACGGGTTCAGCTTGCCTTCCTCCATGAGCGCCTGCACCTGCGTGGGCAGGCCCCAGAGGTTGATAAAGCCGGTGGCCTGGGACTGGTCGTAGTCGCTCGCGCCGAAGGTGCAGATCTGCTCGGAGTAGAGCGAATACGGGCTCTTGACGCCGGCCTTGATGATGTTGCCCTTGTAGAGCTTGAGCCTGACGGTGCCGGTGACGGTCTTCTGCGTCTCGGCGACGAAGGCGCTGAGCGCCTTGCGCAGCGGCGAGAACCACAGGCCGTTATAAAGAAGCTCCGCAAAGCAGACGCTCAGCTCCTGCTTCTTGTGCGCGGTGAGCTTGTCCAGGCAGAGCGTTTCCAGCGTTTCGTGCGCCTTGTAGAGGATGGTGCCGCCCGGCGTTTCGTATACGCCGCGGCACTTCATGCCGACCAGCCGGTTTTCCACAATGTCAAGAAGGCCGACGCCGTTCTTGCCGCCAAGCTCGTTGAGCTTCCAGATCAGCTCGACCGAATCCAGCTTCTGGCCGTCGAGCGCCACGGGAACGCCCTTTTCAAAGTCGATGGTCACATAGGTGGGCTCGTCCGGCGCGTCGATGGGGGATACGCCCATCTCCAGGAAGCCCTTCTTTTCATACTGCGGCTCGTTCCACGGGTCCTCAAGATCCAGGCCCTCGTGGCTCAGGTGCCAGAGGTTCTTGTCCTTGGAGTAGTTCGTCTCGCGGCTGATCTTCAGAGGAACGTTGTGCGCCTCGGCGTAATCGATCTCCTCTTCTCTGGACTGGATGCTCCACTCACGCCACGGGGCGATGATCGTCATCTCGGGGGCGAAGGCCTTGATGGCAAGCTCAAACCGGACCTGGTCGTTTCCCTTGCCGGTGCAGCCGTGCGCGATGGCCTGCGCGCCTTCCTTCCTGGCGACGTCCACAAGCGCCTTGGCGATGATGGGGCGGGCGAAGGCGGTGCCCAGAAGATACTCCTCGTAGATGGCGCCGGCCTGCACGGAGGGGATGATCACCTCGTCGACCATTTCCTTGGAGAGGTCCGCCAGATAGAACTTGTCCGCGCCGGTTTTCAGCGCCTTCTCCTCCAGACCCTCCAGCTCGTCCGCCTGGCCGACGTCGCCGGCGACGGCGATGATATAGGGATTGTTGTAATTCTCCTTCAGCCAGGGAATAATGATGGAGGTGTCAAGACCGCCGGAGTAGGAAAGAACGATTTTCTTGATATCATTTTTATTCATATAAAACAGCCTCTTTCTGTATAATTCATGAATTAATCATTTCTGAGTGCATAAATATACTACATCGGAGGAAGAAAGATGTCAAGCGTTTTTCGTGCCGAGACGAATAATTATGCGCATAAATAAAAATTCATGTATATTCATAAGCACATCGGGCATGTTGCACAAGAAATGCGGCAGACGGCGCGGCGGCAAGGCCTGCAAACCTGCATGATATTCACAAAAAATTCCCAAACTAATTGACAAGTGTGATATAATAACGCAGAATACGATGATTATGCGGCGCGGCAGCGCCGCCTGAGAAGTAATGGAGGAGCTCTATGGCGCAGAAGCACAGCCGCCGGACGCCCGGCACGGGCGCGCGGCACGTTTTCCGCACAATCGGCAAGGCGCTCGGAACGGTACTGCTGGTGCTGTTTCTCGCGGCGCTGGTGTTTGCGTGCCTGTTTGCAATTTATGTGAAGAACGATCTGTCCCAGCAGACGGATTTTACCGTGGAGGGCTTTGACCTCGACCAGACCTCGGTTATCTATTATGAGAATCCGCAGACCGGGAAGCAGGAGGTCCTGCAGACGCTCTACGGCGGCTCGAACCGCACGTGGGTCAAGTATGAGGACATTCCCAAGAACCTGATTCACGCGTGCATCGCCATCGAGGACAAGCGCTTTATCAAGCATCAGGGCGTCGACTGGATTACGACGCTCCGCGCCTGCGCGAAGATGTTCCTGGGCCGGGGCTCCGCCGGCGGCTCGACCATCACCCAGCAGCTCATTAAAAATATCACCGGCGACGAGCAGGTCACCGTGCGCCGCAAGCTTGTGGAAATCTTCCGCGCGCTGGAGTTTGAAAAAACGCACACAAAGGAAGATATTCTCGAGTGGTATCTCAACATCATCGGCCTGGGAGAAAACTGCTCGGGCGTGCAGTCGGCCTCGCGCGTGTATTTCGGCAAGGACGTGCAGGAGCTGAGCCTTGCAGAGTGCGCCGCGCTCATCGGCATTACAAACAACCCCTCCATCTACGACCCATATATCAATCCGGAAAAGAACAAGGAGCGCCAGGAAATCATCCTGCGCGAAATGCTCGACCAGAACTATATCTCGCAGCAGCAGTACGACGAGGCTGTGGCGCAGCCGCTGGTCTTCCGCAACACCAGCGCCGAGCAGGACGGCGGCGAGAGCGATTACTATTCCTATTTTGAGGATCAGGTCATCCGGGACGTCGTCAGCGACCTGTGCGAGAAGACCGGGTATGAATATAAGGTCGTCTACCAGATGGTCATGACCGGCGGCTACTCCATTTACTCCACGCTCAACCCCGAGGTGCAGGCGGCGGTGGACGAGGTCTACCAGGATCTGTCCAGTCTTCCGGCCGCGCAGAGCGCGCAGCAGCTGCAGTCCGGCATTGTCATCACGGACAACCGCACGGGCGATATTGTGGCTCTGGCGGGCGGCGTCGGAGAAAAGGAAGGAAGCCTTACCTGGAACCGCGCCACGCAGAGCTACCTCTCTCCGGGCTCGACCATCAAGCCCGTGTCGGTCTATGCCCCGGCCATCGAGCTCGGGCTCGTCACGCCCGCAAGCGTGATGGACGATACGCCCTATTCCTTTACCGATCAGGCCAGCTGGCCGAAGAACTCGGATTCGCGCTACCGGGGCCTTGTTTCCATCGACCAGGCCATGCAGGAATCGCTCAACACCATCCCGGTGAAGCTGGTGGCGCAGATGGGCGCGGAATACTGCTATGCCTTTGCCAAGGACCAGATGGGGCTGAGCTCTCTGGTGGCGGAGTATGTCACGCCGAATGGGGCGGTGCTTTCGGACGTCAATCTGGCGCCGCTCGCCATGGGCGGACTTACCACGGGTGTGACGGTGCGCGCAATGGCCGCGGCCTATACCACCTTCGCAAACGAGGGCGTCTGGCGCAGCGCCAGAACCTACACCGTAGTCAAGGACGCGTCCGGCCAGGTGATTCTGGATAACACGCAGAGCTCGCATGTGGCGATGAAGGACAAGACGGCCTGGTATATCACCAACATGCTCGAACACGTGGTCGAAAGCGGCAGCGGCACGGGCGCGCAGCTGGAAAATATGACGGTTGCGGGAAAAACCGGCACCACCACGAGCGATTACGACCGCTGGTTTGCAGGCTATACGCCGTATTATACCGGCGTTGTGTGGTGCGGCTATGACGACCCGGAGGAAATTGTTCTGACCCAGTCCACGGAGAATCCTGCGGTAAGCCTCTGGCAGAAGGTCATGAGCCGGGTCCACGAGGGTCTGGAAAACCGCGAGTTTGCGTGGCCTGCGAACATTGTAGAGTGTACGGTCTGCCGCGACAGCGGACTTCTTGCGACGGACGCCTGCGCGCTGGACGTGCGCGGCGCGCGGACAAAGCGCGTGCTTCTGAGCCTTTACGACGTACCGACGGAGAGCTGCACCGTGCACAGGGAGGTCGACGTCTGCGACGCCTCCGGGCATGTCGCCAACGAATACTGCGCGCTGGTTCCCGGAAACGGCACGCACAAGGCAGGCCTTCTGGACGTGAGCCGCGCGTTCCCGAAGAGCGGCATCGTCGTGCAGGACCAGGCCTACGCGATTCTGAACGAAACGCTCCCGGCGGGCTACTATGCCGCCGTCTCGCCCGACGTCGATTCCATCAACGTCGAGTGCTATATCCACGACAAGGACGATCTTCCCAAGGAAGAGGAAGAGGAAGAGGAAGAAGAGGCGCAGCCGGAGGAGGAAACCGGGGAGCAGAGCGGCGACTCGTCCCGGCCGCAGCCGGACGCGCCCGAGGAGAACCCGCCCGATCATACCGGCACGCTGCCGGTCAACCCCTGAGGCCGCGCCGCGCGGACGCGGCGGAGCCTTGCAAAAGAAACAGAGCTTGGAGATAGACACATGTGGCTGGCCAACGAATGGAAGGACTATGAAATTCTGGACACCTCGGACGGGGAAAAGCTGGAGCGCTGGGGAAAGTATATCCTCGTGCGCCCCGACCCGCAGGTGATCTGGCGCACAGAGCGGGAGGACCCGCTGTGGAAAAAGTATGACGCGCGCTACGCACGGTCGCAGACGGGCGGCGGAAGGTGGACAAACCTGCGTCTTCCGGAGCAGTGGCAGATCCGCTATAAGGAACTGGTCTTTCAGATCAAGCCCATGAACTTCAAGCACACCGGCGTATTCCCGGAGCAGGCGGTCAACTGGGACTTTATGATGAAGGCCATCCGCGGCGCGGGCCGGCCGATCCGGGTTCTGAATCTGTTTGCCTATACAGGCGGGGCAAGTATCGCCTGCGCGGCGGCGGGGGCGAGCGTGTGCCATGTGGACGCGGCGAAGGGCATGGTCGCCTGGGCGAAGGAGAATGCCCGCGCCTCCGGCCTGACGGACGCGCCCATCCGCTGGATTGTGGACGACTGCGGAAAATTTGTCGAGCGGGAGCTCCGGCGCGGCAAGACCTACGACGCGATCATCATGGACCCGCCGAGCTACGGCCGCGGCCCGTCCGGAGAGGTCTGGAAGCTGGAGGACAGCCTCTATCCCTTTGTGGAGCTGGTCAGCAGGCTTCTGTCCGACAATCCGCTCTTTATGATTATCAATTCCTATACGACGGGCCTTGCGCCCTCGGTGGTCGGGTATCTGCTGGACACGCTGGTGACCCGGCGCTATGGCGGACATACCCAGTGCGCGGAGCTGGGCCTTCCCGTGCGAGACAGCGGGCTTGCGCTTCCGTGTGGCGCGGCGGGCAGATGGATAAAGGAGTCATGATGCAGGCAATCGAAGTACAGCAGCTGCGTTATACCTACGACGCACAGGACGGCGCTCAGGCACATGTGGTGTTTGACGGGCTGGACCTGCAGATAGAAAGCGGCAGCTTTGTGGCACTTCTGGGCCACAACGGCTGCGGGAAATCCACGCTGGCCAAGCATTTCAACGCGATTTTGCTGCCTGCGGGCGGCAGTGTCCAGGTCTACGGCATGGACACGCAGGACGAAAGCCGGCTCCTTGAAATCCGCCAGGCGGTCGGAATGGTGTTTCAGAACCCGGACAATCAGATCGTTTCCAACATTGTGGAGGAGGACGTCGCCTTCGCCCCGGAGAACCTGGGCGTGCCGAGCGAGGAAATCCGCAGACGGGTGGACGAGGCGCTGAAAACCGTCGGCA
Organism: uncultured Oscillospiraceae bacterium; assembly: GCA_934655935.1. GTDB lineage: Bacteria > Bacillota > Clostridia > Oscillospirales > Oscillospiraceae > CAG-170. The sequence continues at coordinate 9,398 of CAKUHJ010000047.1, forward strand.
TGTACGACTACCGCAAGCATGCTCCGCAGCTTCTGTCCGGCGGACAGAAGCAGCGCGTGGCCATCGCGGGCGTCATTGCGATGCTGCCGCGGTGCATTGTGCTCGACGAGCCGACGGCCATGCTCGACCCGCAGGGCCGGCGAGAGGTGCTCGACACCGTGGAAAAGCTCAACTGCGAGCGCGGCGTGATGGTGGTGCTCATCACGCACCACATGGACGAGGCGGTCCGCGCGGGACGCGTGATCGCCATGGCGGAAGGGCGCATCGTCGCCGACGGCACACCGAAGGAGGTCTTCTCCCGGCCGCAGGCGCTGCGCGACGTGGGTCTGGACGTGCCGGAGACGACGCAGCTGCTGCTTGCGCTGCGGGAAAACGGCGTGGACCTGGGCCTGGACGCGCTGAGCGTGCCGGAGTGCGCGCGGCGCATTTTCGAAGCGCTCCGGAAAGAAAAATGACTTCCACGCGGGAGGATTTCGCATTGACGCCCATTTTAGAGATTCAGAATCTGACGCATATTTACAGCCCCGGCACGCCCTTTGCGCATACGGCGCTTGAGGATGTGAGCCTGTCTGTCTGCCGGGGGGAGTTTATCGGCCTGATCGGCCATACGGGCTCCGGCAAGTCGACGCTCATCCAGCACCTGAACGCGCTTCTGAAGCCGACGTCGGGGCACGTGCTGTTTGACGGCACGGACGTCTGGAGCGACGCCGGCTTTACGCACAGGCTGCGCTTTCACGTGGGGCTGGTGTTTCAGTATCCGGAATACCAGCTCTTTGAGGAGACGGTCTATCAGGACATTGCCTTCGGCCCGAAGAACATGGGCCTGGCGGAGGCGGAAATCGACCGGCGCGTGCGCACGGCGGCGGGTTTCGTCGGCATTTCGGAGGCGGAGCTGCAGAAGTCTCCGTTCGATCTTTCCGGCGGCCAGAAGCGCCGCGCGGCCATCGCGGGCGTCATCGCCATGGAGCCGGAGGTCCTGATTCTGGACGAGCCGACAGCAGGCCTTGACCCGGCGGGGCGGCGCAGCATTCTGGAAAATATCCGGGACTATCAGCAAAGCACGCACGCGGCAGTGATCATGGTCAGCCATTCCATGGACGAGATTGCTTCGAACGTCGACCGGCTGATCGTCATGGACAAGGGCCGCGCCGTCATGAACGATACGCCGCAGGCGGTGTTCGCCCACGCGCAGGAGCTTGTGGAGATGGGGCTGGACGTGCCGCACATGACGCAGATTTTTCTGGAGCTGCGGCGGCTGGGTCTGGAGACGGACAAGCCCGTGTTTACCGTGGAGCAGGCCGCGGCGGCGCTTCTGCCGCTTCTGAGGAAGGGGGGCGCCGTCCATGCTTAAGGATGTGACGCTCGGGCAGTATTTCCCGGGAACGACGCCGATTCACCGGCTGGACCCGCGGACAAAGCTCGTGATGGTCATTGTGTACATTGCGGCCCTCTTCCTGGCAAAAAACGTGTGGGGCTATGTGCTGATGCTCGCGTTTTTGTCGCTGGTGATCGCGCTTTCGAAGATTCACCTGAAGGTGATCTTCAACGGCCTGCGGCCGCTGCTGCTGATCATTCTGCTGACGGCGTTTCTGAACCTCTTTTATTCCGAGGGCGAGCCGCTGGTGCAGTTCTGGATTTTCAAAATCACAAAAAACGGCATTTATAACGCCGTTTTTATGATGCTGCGGATTACCATGCTGGTCGCGGGCACCTTTATGCTGACCTATACGACCTCGCCCATTTCGCTGACGGACGGGCTGGAGACGCTTTTGTCCCCGCTTGCCAAAATCGGCGCGCCGGTGCACGAGCTTTCCATGATGATGTGCATCGCCCTGCGCTTCATCCCCACGCTGATCGAAGAGACCGATAAAATCGTGTCCGCGCAGAAGGCGCGCGGCGCGGATATGGAGTCCGGGAATCTGATCCGCCGCGCCAAGGCGATGATTCCCATTCTGGTGCCGCTGTTCATCAGCGCCTTCCGGCGTGCGGACGAGCTGGCTACGGCGATGGAATGCCGCTGCTATCACGGCGGCGAGGGAAGAACAAAGCTGCATCAGCTCCGCTACGCCCGGCGCGACTATGCGGCCTATGCGATGGGGCTGGCGCTGCTGGGCGGAATGATCGCCCTGCGGCAGCTTGGCGGTTAAGGAGCACGGAATGAGAAATATTGCGCTGACACTCAGATATCTCGGCACGGCCTATCATGGCTGGCAGGTGCAGAAAAATGACGTGACTGTGGCCGAAACCCTGGAAAAGGCGTGCGCTGCGGTCGTGGGCCACCGGGTTCACATGACCGGCTGCGGCCGGACCGACGCCGGCGTGCACGCGAGGGTGTACGTGGCCAATTTCCATACGGACGCGCGCATCCCGGCAGACCGGCTCCCGTATGCGCTCAACACGCATCTGCCGCCCGACATTGCCGTGACCGGCGCGATGGACGTGCACGACGGCTTTAACGCCATCGGCTCGTGCGTCAGGAAGGAATATACCTATCTGATCTACAACTCTCCGATCAAGGACCCGTTTTATGTAAACCGTGCCTGGTTCTATCCCAAGCACCTCGACGAGACGCTGATGCAGCGTGCGGGCGCGTGCTTTGTCGGCACGCATGACTTTGCGGCGGTCCGCTCCGTCGGCACAGAGGTCAGGTCCACGGTCCGCACGGTTTATTATTACGAGGTTGCGCGCAGGGGCGATCTCATTGAGCTGCGCGTCTGCGCAAACGGCTTCCTCTACAATATGGCAAGGGCCATGGCGGGAACCGTCGTCTATGC
>CAKUHJ010000048.1 GCA_934655935.1 uncultured Oscillospiraceae bacterium
GCATAGGGGTAGGCAAACTGCTCCATGGACATGGAGTGAATCTCTGCAATGTCGGTGGATTCGCTATAGTAGTCCGAAATCGGCTGGCTTCGCATGGCCATATAGCCCGCGAAGGCATGGCCCAGCTCGTGCGTCAGCACCTGCATATCAAAGATCGTGTGGTTGAAGCAGGAGAAGACAAAGGGCGCCTTCAGGCTGGGCAGGCTCGTCATATAGCCCGTGGAGGCCTTGCCCGGCTTGTTCTGCAGGTCCATCAGGCCGTGGTCAATCATGAAATCGATGAACTCGCTGGTCTCCGGGCTGATTTCGTGGTACATCCGCTGGGCGGTTCTGACCATGAAGGCATCGTCGCCCGCAGGCTCGGCGTTGCCGTCCGGGAACACCATCTTCTCGTCATACCACATCACATGCTCGAGGCCCAGACGCCGGGCCTGCGCGTCATAGAGCTTCTGGCACAGCGGCACAAGGAAGGCGCGTACCTGCTCCCGGAAGGAGGCGACCTCCTTTTCGCCATAGTCCGAGCGGCCCTGCTCCAGATAGCCCACGGGGATATAATTTTCATAGCCGAGATTCTTGCCCATCTGGTTGCGGATGCGGATCAGCTCGTCCCAGATTTCCTCCAGCCGCGGCTCATTGTCCTCATAGAATTTGGAATAAGCCCTGACGGCTGCGGCGCGTACCGCGCGGTCGGGATGCTCAAAATATTTCTGCACGCCGTAGAGATTCAGGGTCTTGCCGTCAAAGGGAATCTCGGCCGTGGCCATGATCTTCTGATACTCGTTGGTCAGGCGGGCCTCCTGCTGGCGCAGGGGAATGTTGGCCTCGCAGAAGAGCTTCTTCTGCAGGTCCATGGAGACAAAATACTGCTTTCCGAATTCCTGCTCAATGTCCGGGCGGAAGGGGCTGGCGGCGATGGCCTCGCTGAGCGCCACCTCCGCGCCGCTGAGCGTGGGCAGCGTGTCCTGCAGATACTGCATTTCCGCTTCATAGAATTCGTCGCGCGTATCGAGCGTATGGCGGATGTAGGCGATGGAATACTGGGTGGACAGCTCGCAGCTCTCGCGGTCGATTTCAAGCATCAGCGCACGCAGCGCCGCATAGCTCTCCGCCTGCTCGGCCGCAGTTTTCCATTGGGCGAGCTTTTCGCGCCGCGCCTCCAGATCGGGCCGCTTGTACTCCAGGGTTGAAAACTTGTAGTCTTGCATAAGGTTTCCGCGCCTCCTGTTTTCATATTCGAAGCTTACACACCGTATTATAATCGATGCATCCCGGATTATCAATGGGTTTGCAGGCAATCTCACCGGCCATACTTCGTACAGGGCTTCACAGCTTACCCTCTCGCTTTCCCTTTTCCGTTTTTTCAGACCCGGTTGACCACAATGCTTCAGTAAATGCTTTAAGCAAAACTGGAATGCACAGGGCATCTGTGCATTCCAGCTTCATATTGTGTCATATTGAATTCCGAAAGTGTGTCAAAAACGTGTCAAATTGGGAATTTAATACATTTTCGCACCCGCCGGAATGTGCGGGTCGAGCATCAGAAGATGCAGCTTTTCCTCGCCGTTTTCGTGGTGGACAGCGGAAATAAGCATACCCTCAGACGCAATTCCCATCATGGGTCTTGGCGGCAGATTTGTGATGGCGACGCACGTTTTTCCGACCAATTCCTCCGGCTCGTAGTAATCGTGAATGCCGGAAAGGATCACTCTGTCCGCTCCAGAACCGTCATCCAGCACGAATTTCAGGAGTTTTTTGGACTTTTTGACCGCTTCGCAGGACTTGACCTTGACGGCGCGGAAGTCGGACTTGGAGAACGTCTCGAAGTCCACATAGTCCTTGAACAGCGGCTCGATCTCGACGTTAGAAAAATCAATCGGCTCGTCCTTAATCTCGATCTCGACCGTACCCTTAGCTCCGCCGATGATACCGACTTCCTCAGGCTTTTTCTCCGACTTGGGAGTGTCCAACGGCTTCATTGTCGGGAACAGGATCACGTCGCGGATCGTGTCCGCACCGGTGAAGAGCATGACCGCACGGTCGATACCCATGCCCATGCCGCCCGTGGGGGGCATGCCGTATTCCAGGGCCGTCAGGAAATCCTCGTCGAGCATTTCCGTCTCGTCGTCGCCGCGCTCGCGCTGCTCGACCTGCTTCATGAAGCGCTCGCGCTGATCGATGGGGTCGTTCAGCTCAGAATAGGCGTTGCCCATCTCGCTGCGGCAGATGAAAAATTCGAAACGCTCTGTCAGGCGCGGGTCCTCTGGGCTGCGCTTGGTCAGCGGGCTGACCTCAACCGGATACATCGTGATAAAGGTCGGCTGCACCAGATGCTCCTCCACCTTCTGGTCAAAGCAGGCATACAGCGCGTTGCCCCAGGTCTTCTCGGCGGCCTCCGCCAGCTCGACGCCCTTCGCCTTCGCCGCGGCGACGGCCTCTGCGTCGTCGGTGATTGCGGCAAAGTCGATACCAGCATACATGCGCACCGCGTCGATCATCGTCAGCCGCGGCCAGCCGGGCGTCAGGTCAATCTTCTCGCCCATCCACTCCAGCTCGTAGGTGCCGAGGTACTTCTGCGCAAAGGTGGTATAAACGCCCTCCGCAATATCCATCATATCGTGGAAATCGGCATACGCCTGATACAGTTCGACCGTGGTGAACTCCGGATTGTGTCTCGGGTCCATGCCTTCGTTGCGGAAGATGCGCCCCACCTCATACACGCGGTCCATGCCGCCAACAATCAGGCGCTTGAGCGGAAGCTCCGTTGCGATGCGCATGTACATGTCAATGTCCAGCGTATTGTGATGCGTGATAAAGGGCCGTGCCGCGGCGCCGCCGGCAATGGTGTTGAGAACCGGCGTTTCGACCTCGATATAGCCCATATTGTCCAGATAGTCGCGCAGATGCTTGATGAACTGCGAACGGATGATGAAGTTGCGCTTGACCTCCGGATTCACAATGAGATCCACATAGCGCTGGCGATAGCGGGTCTCCTTGTCGGTCAGGCCGTGGAACTTCTCCGGCAGCGGCAGCAGGGACTTGGACAGCAGCGTAATTTTCTTCGCGCGCACGGACATTTCGCCTCGCTGGGTGCGGAAAACCTCGCCCTCGACGCCGACAATGTCGCCGATGTCATATTTCTTAAAGCGGTCGTACTCGGCCTCGTCCATCTCGTCCTTCCGGGCATAGAGCTGAATCCGGCCAAGCTTATCCTGAAGATCGCAGAAGGAAACCTTGCCCATGCCGCGCTTGGACATCAGGCGGCCCGCAATGCTGACGGGCTTGCCCTCCATCTCGTCAAAATGCGTCCGGATTTCCTGCGTGTTGGTTGTCTGAACAAATCTGGTAATTTCAAAGGGGTTGCGCCCCTCGGCCTGCAGCTGCTGCAGCTTTTCGCGGCGAACCTTGATCTGATCGCCGACGGACAGTTCTGCCGGCTGGTTCTGCGGTCTTGTTTGCTGATCCATTTTCTACTCCCCTCACCCACGATATGCCGCCCTTTCCGGCGGTCCACGCTTACTTTTCTACGGAAAGAATCTTATACTGGAGCGTGCCGACCGGCGCCTCCACGTCGACGGTTTCGCCCGCCATATGGCCCAGAAGTGCCTTGCCGAACGGAGAATCGTCCGAAATCCGGCACTCCATGGGGTTGGCCTCCTGCGAGCCGACAATGGCGTAAATCTCCTCGTCGCCGGTCTCCAGGTCCTGAACCTTGATGGTGCAGCCCAGGCCGATGCGGCCGCCGTCGTCCTCGGTTTCGTCGATGATCACGGCGTGCGCCAGGATGTTTTCCACCTCGGCAATGCGGCCGTAAAGCTTGGCCTGTTCGTTTTTGGCCTCGTCATATTCGCTGTTTTCGGAAAGGTCGCCAAAGGAGCGTGCCTCCTTGATCTGCTCGGCGACCTCCTTTTCCCGCGTCGTTTTCAGATAGAAGAGCTCCTGCTCGAGCTCCTTGAGCCGTAATGCGCTGATTTTAAATTCTTTGGCCATGATTTTCATCCTTCCTATGATAAAATCCGATTTTTCGGAAATGATTTATGCATTTCATGCTTTTTTATCCATGACATTATATAGGCAAGCCCCACGTCTGTCAAGAGATTTTCTGGCAGGACGGCGCAGCGCGGAATTGAGAGTTGTTTTTCTGCGAAAAAACGTGTAAAATAGACGAATTACAACAGGAAGGATTCTCGCAATGAAAAACGTTTTTTCTCTGGACTCCCCGCTTATGAATTTTCTCAGCCGCGTGGCGGATATTCTGCTGCTGAATTTTCTGTGGCTGCTCTGCTGCATTCCGGTTCTCACCATCGGCGCTTCCACCACGGCGATGAACTATGCCGCGCAGAATCTGGTCCGCGACTGCGGCCGGGGCGTCTTTTCAGATTTCTTTTCCGCCTTCAGGCGGGAGTTCCGGCAGGCCACGGGCATGTTTCTGCTTCTGCTGGTGCCCTATGCGTTCATCGCCTTTGACCTTTACCTCTATCTGACCGGCACGCTGAGCTCCCGCGTGATGCTGACCGTCTGCGTGCTGGCACTGTTTTTGCTGCTGCTGACAACCGGCTTTGCCTATCCTCTTCTGGCACGGTTTGAAAATACGACGCTCCAGACGCTTAAAAACGCGCTGGCGCTCAGCCTCAGCAATTTTCCGCGCGCGCTGCTCATCACCGCGCTGAACGTCCTGCCGCTGGTTGTGCTGCTGTTTGCAACGGATTTCTTTCTCAAGACGCTGATCGTCTGGCTGGCTGCGGGCGGCGGGACCATCTGCTATTTTGATACGCGGATTCTGAAAAAGCTTTTTGCGCGCCTGGAGGACGCGCCTGCGCCGGACGGCGCCGCCGAAGGCTGAGCCGCCGCCGGCCCGCCGGGGATAAGAAAAGCAGTTGATTTCCTGAAGAAATCAACTGCTTTTTTGGTACGCCGGAAGGGACTCGAACCCCCGACCTACTGGTTCGTAGCCAGTCACTCTATCCAACTGAGCTACCGGCGCGTACCAAGCGTATCACTCTCGCTCAACGCTTGGATATCATAGCACACCGCGCTCCAAAAAGCAAGTATTTTTTTCGGAATTCATCATTTTTTTGTAAAGCGGTAAACCGTCGTCGTGCGGTAAACCTCTCCCGCTTTTCTGACGATGGACGGGAAGCCCTCGTGGTGCACTGCGTCCGGCCAGCACTGCGTTTCCATGCAGCAGAAGCAGTAGCCCTCGTAGGACGCGCCATTCTTGCCCTTCTTCGGCGTCCGGAAGGGCACACAGTAGACCTGCATGCCCGGGCAGTCCGTCAGAACCTGCATGCTGAGCCGTTCGCCCGTGAGCGTCCCCGCCTCGCGCAGCCCTTCGCCGCGCAGGCAAAAATTGTGGTCCAGGCCTGCCGTGCTGCGCAGCATCGGCGCGTTAAAGTCGCGGCCAAGCGGCTTTTCCTGCCGGTAATCGAGCGCCGTTCCCGCAACCGGAAGCACGCGCCCTGTCGGAATCAGCTCCGCGTCGGACTCGGTATAATGGTCCGCGCAGACGCGCAGCGTGTGTGCGCGGACGTCTCCGCCGCCGTTCAGGTTGAAATAAGCATGGTTGGTAAAGGCCGCAATGGTATCCGCCGCTGGAATGGCCTCATAGGAGATTTCCAGCGCGTCGTCCTCACGCAGGCGGTAGCGCACCGTGCAGGAAAGCGCGCCCGGGAAGCCCTCCTCCCCGTCCTGCGCCTCGTAGCCAAGCGTCAGCTCCGATTCCGTCTGCGAAATCAGGCGCCAGATGCGGAAGGAAAAGCCCTCCCGTCCGCCGTGCAGACAGTTTTTTCCGTTGTTCGCAGCAAGCGTATACGCTCTGCCGTCCAGTGTAAAGCCGGCGCCGCCGATACGGTTTGCAACGCGCCCGATCAGCGCACCAAAATAGGTGCGCCCGGTAAAATAATCCTCCGCTGTGTCATAGCCCAGCACAACGTCGATCACGCCGCCCTCCGCCGGCACGCGCAGCGCGCGCAGCGCCGCACCAAGGGACAGAAGCTCCGCCTCCATCCCGTTTTTGTTCCGAATGGTATAGACCGCAGCCTCGCCGGCAGCGCAGCGGCCAAAAGCTCTGACTTCAGACATTTTTCTGCGAATCTCCTTTCTGTTCCACGCGTCTGCGGAATTTCTGCTCCATATGGAAGGCCGGGACCAGCAGCAGCGCGTCCGCCGCGCAAACCGCTGCAAGAATCAAAAGAATCTGCGTATACGAGCCGTTCAGATCATAGAAGAAGTTCATCAGCGGCGAAGCGGCCAGCGCGCCCAACGACAGCATTGCCAGTATCAGCCCCAGCGTCACGCCGTAGGCCTGCCGCCCAAACAGCTCCGCAGCCAGAAGCGGCTGCAAAAAGCCCTGCAGGCATGTAGAGATCGCCATAAGGATCGCCGCGGTAACCGCCTGCGCGCTGCTTTTCACGTCCGCCAGCAGCACAACCGCCAGAAGCGAGCTGATCAGGCAGAGCATCACCACATGGTGTGCGCCGATGCGGTCGCTCAGCATGCCGAGCAGGATTTTGTTGACCGCCATCAGGATCAGCACCAGGCTCAGCATGGACGCGGCAAACGAGGGGGAAAAGCCCTGATCCTGCAGGTGCGGAACCAGCGCAATGTATATGCCGTTGGACACCAGCGGCGCCAGCACCATGCCGAGCATGGTCAGGTAGAAGAAGGGCTTTCTGAACAGCTCCTTCGCCGGGACTCCCTCCCACGCAGTGGGAAGGCGCTTCTTTTTCCGCGTTCTCTGCGGCCGGTCCGGGTCATGGTAAGCGCTCAGGCCCATTTCCTCCGGCCTGTCCTTCATAATGAAGAAGACCAGCCCCGCCGTCAGAAGCAGCAGCAGCGCCGCAAAGCGGAGCGCCGCGCGGAAGTCCGAGCGCTCCATAATGGAGGACAGAACCAGGCTCAGAATGGAGCCGCCTACGCCGCTTCCGGCCATGGCCGCGCCGATGGCCAGACCCTGATGGCTGTAAAACCAATTCCCAAGCAGGCGCGTGACGGCGGCCGTTGTCAGGAAATACTCCATAAGGCCAAAGAGGAGGCTTCCGATGAGGAACGGAAGAATGTCCTGCGCAAGGCTGTAGCCGAGGTAGATCAGCGACGCCAGCAGAATCGCGATGGTGGCTGGCCTCCGGTAGCCGTATTTCCGGTAAAGCCCGCCCATCAGAAGACTGCTCAGGAAATTTCCGGCATAGCGCAGAGACTGGGAAACAGAGAACGCGCCGCGGGAAATGCCAAGCGCGGTGGTCACCGGGATGGTAAAAAGCGTATAGAGATTGTTGCACAGGCCAATGATGACTGCAACCGTCACAAACGCGCCGGCGGCAATCACATAGTGATAGTGCCGCCTGATGAACTGGTTCATTTCAGCTTTCCTCCGCGGCAAGGCCGCTTTCAAAGTTTAAGTTTTAAGTTTTAAAATAGTCGCCGATGATTCCCATGGTCAGCCGCGCGCCATTGGGAAGCTGATCAAGGTCAATTTCCTCCTCGCGCGTATGGCACCCGCGGCCGACCGCCGCGCTGGTGCAGACGGCGGGAATGCCGGCAGCCAGCGGAATATTGGCGTCCGTGGAGCTGGAGGTATGCACAGCCTCCTGGCCGAGGTTTTCCCGGATGGCGGCGTCCACGCGCGCAATCAGCGCGGCATAGGCCTCCGGGTCGACCGGCCCGGAGCACGGGCGGTCGCCGACCAGCTCCACGTCCACCTCCACGCCCATCGCGCGGTGCGCCTCAAAGGTCTTTTCAAAGAAATTCTGCATGATCGCCAGGCATTCGCGGTCGTCCGAGCGGTACTCGCAGAGCATGCTGGCCTCCTGTGCGATGGTGTTGACCGACGTGCCGCCGGTGATGGTGCCGACGTTGTAGGTCGTCTTCGTACCGGCCTTCTGCGGTACCTTCATTGTGTAAATCGTCTGAATAATGGAGGACAGATAATAGATGGCGTTGCGGTTTCCGAATGCGCCGTAGCTGTGGCCGCCCTCGGTGCGGACTGTGAGGCGGTAGCGGTGCGAGCCTACGGCGTTCGTGACCACACGGTTGAGCGTCGTTCCGTCAAAGGTATGGAACGCACGCAGACGCGCGCCGAAGTCCTTGACGATCTGGCGGCTGCCCTTCAGATTGCCCAGCCCCTCCTCGCAGGAGTTTGCGACAAACAGCACGCCACACTTCGGAGCAAGTCCGTTTTCCACAAAATATTTTGCGCAGATCATCATCACGGCCAGATTGGCCGTGTCGTCGCAGACGCCGGGCGCGTACATTTTCTTCTCATCCTCACGGAAGGGCATCGGCGTCAGATCCGGGAAAACCGTATCCGTATGCGCCATGAACACGACAAGGTCATTGTCCTGTGTTACATGGTACGGGCAGACCACGTTGAGCGCCTCGTCAATATAGGCGCCTTCAAAGCCGCTGCGCGCGAACCAGGCGCGGCAGTACTCCGCGCGCTTTTCCTCGTGGTGCGACGGCGCGGGGATGGCGCAGAGATCGCGGATGATCTGCTTGATCTGCTCCACATGCGCGTCAATGTAATCCAGCATCTGTTTGTTCAGCTTCATGTCTCCGACTTCCTTTCTGTTACAGCAGCACCGTGCCGACGCCGTTTTCAATCGAAATCTTCGTGCCGTAGGGCTCGCTCATTGCCGCCAGGCGTTCCAGGATGCCCTTTGTGCCGTCCGGCGACGGCCAGCCGCCCGTCGAGCGCGGAGCGCCGAAATGAAGCTCCACCGGCAAAAGCTCCAGCTTTGTGAGCTTTCCGTCCTCCGCCTCCCAATACGGAACGACGGTCTCAAACATGACGCGCTTGTAATAAAGGCCCTTCTTTCCGTGATCGGAGCGCGCGTCGAACATCACGTCCAGGCCCTCGTCCCCGCGCAGGCCCTGCTTTTCATAGAAGCCGGCGGGCGCCTTCTGCACCGTTTCCAGCTGAATGATAAAGTCGCCCAGCGAATAGAAGATCGGGCAGCCCTTGTAAATCTCAATCGGGCGCAGCAGGTGCGGCCCCGTGCCGACCACGGCATGCGCCCCGGCGTCGATGCAGCGGTGGGCAAATTCCTCGTAGAATTCCGCCGGGCATTCCTTGCTCCCGCCCCTGAGCTCATGCGAGTGCATGGACACTACGACGTAATCCGCCATAAAGCGCGCCTCGCGGATGCTCTTTTCGATGCGCGCCATATCCTTTTCGTGGACGCTTGTATGCACGCCGGCGCTTTCGCTTTCCTCAAAGCAAAGCTCGCCGAACTCGTGCACGCCCGGCTGAAGCGGCGGAAGGTAGCCCTCAGCGCGCTCAATCTGCTGCTGGACGTTGACGCCGAGCGCGTCCGCGACCTCGTCCAGGAGGGCCATTTTTTCCTTCGGGAGGCGGTAGACGGTCTGGTGCCGCACCCCGTTGAGCCCCGGCCTTCCCGGAAGGCTTGCCGTCTGCTCCCCCGCCATCGCGTCCGGATGGAACGTCGAGCAGGCGCCGATCAGGGCAAAGCGCCCGCAGAGCGTATCCAGGTACACCGGCGCGGCGGCGTCCGCCAGCGTCCGCCCCGTGCCGCAGGTCTGAAGCCCTGCCTCGCGGATGTAGTCCAGTGTTTTCAGAAGCCCGCCGTAGGAATAATCCATGGCGTGGTTATTCGCGGTGGTCAGCATATTGAAGCCGAAGGCCCGGATGCTCTCCAGTACCACAGGGTCCGAGCAGAACCAGCTTCCGCCGGATTCCGCCGCGCCGTAGGATTCAAAGCGGTGCACCGTCGTCTCCAGATTGACAAAGCGGAAGTCGCCCCGCATCAGAAACTGGCGAAGCGCCTCAAAGCCCTCGTAGCTGCCCGGAAGGCGGTGGAAAATCATCGCGTCGCCGGCGGCCGTGCATTTCATTGTTCGCATCTGTTTTCTTCCTCCTCATGCTCCTCTTTTTCAAAGTCCTGCTCGCTCAGCTGCGCAGACCGAAGCTGCGCGGAGGGCTGCTCCGCCTCCAGTTCGGCATAAAGCTGCCCCTCCCGGCGCTCCTCCGGCGTAAGCATCACCCGCTCCTCAATGGCCGGATAGCACAGATACGTGGTAATGGAGGCCAGGAACGAGAACATGATAAACAGCGCAAAAATGCTGGAATACGGCAGAAGCCCGATCCCGAGCAGCGCAAACAGCAAAAACAGCAGCAGCGCCGGAATGCTCTTTCTGATGTTGGCAAAGACCAGCGAAACGCTGTTTTTCAGCAGCGCGCCGAACGGAAGCTCCACCAGCGCCAGCATGGGGAAAAAGTAGAAGCTTGCGCATATGCTCAGCAACGCCATGCAGGCAGCCAGACCTGCAACCAGCACAAACAGCCGGTTCATGCCCATCAGATGATAGTAAAAGACCGTGCTTAGCCCGAAAAGGGCCAGGACCGCAAAAAACACCAGCCCGCCCGCAAGGCTCTTCCAGAAATCACGCCGGAAGGCCTTCCAGTAGTCCGGCCAGAGGAAGTGGTTCTCATCCCGGACCATGGTCGCCGTGATGCGGTGCATCGCGGTCAGCGCGGCCGGGATCGTCACAATTCCGGCGCACGAGAGCAAAAACAGCAGGTTCAGCTTGATCAGCTCAAAAAACTCCCGCCAGAGCATATCCATATAGCCCGCGAAGCCCCGCTTTCGGATTTTGTCCCGCGTCAGATCGGGCCGGTCCGCCCGCGGCTCATACCATCTTCTCATTGTGCGTCCTCCCCGGTCTTCGGCAGGCAGAGGTTTTCTTCGCTCTGCGCGTCAAAAATATGAACGTTCGCCGCGTCCAAGTACAGCGGCAGCGTGTCGCCGGGGGCAATCTGCGTATGGTTGGTCAGGACCGTCAGGAAGCGGATTCCCTCGCACTCGGCCTGCACGTGAAGCCCCGCGCCCATCGGCACGACCTGCTGTACCTGCGCCAGAAACATCGCCTCCGCTTCCTCCGCGGGGCGGAAATCCTCCGGCCGGACGCCCAGAATCACGCGCATGCCGCCGGAAAGAGCCTCCGGCCTTGCAAAGCGCCGCCCGGCGGCGGAAAGCTGCTTTCCAAACAGCCTTACGCTCCACGCTCCGTCCGCGTTTTTCAGATGCGAGGCGAAGAAATTCATCTTCGGCGCGCCGACAAAGCCCGCCACATACACGCAGTTCGGATGATTGTAAATCTCCTGCGGCGTACCGGTCTGCACAATGCGGCCGGTATCCATAACCGCCAGGCGGTCCCCCAGCTGCATGGCCTCGGCCTGGTCGTGCGTCACGTAAATAAACGTCGTCTGAAGCTTTTCGTGCAGGCGGATGATCTGGTCGCGCAGCTCCATGCGCATCTTTGCGTCCAGATTGGAAAGCGGCTCGTCCAGCAGGAACACCACGGGCTCGCGCACCATGGCCCGCCCCAGCGCGACGCGCTGGCGCTGGCCGCCGGAGAGCACGCGCGGGCGGCGGTTGAGCAGGTACTCAATGTCCAGAAGCTTTGCCGCCTGCTCCACCCGGCGCTTGATCTCCTCCTGCGAAAGCTTCATGCTTTTCAGCGGGAAGGCCATATTCTTATACACCGTCAGGTGCGGATAGAGCGCAAAGCTCTGAAACACCATGGCGACGTTCCGCTTCATGGGCTCCAGCTGGCTCACATCCTGCCCGTCAAAGCGTACCGCGCCCTCCGAGGGCTTCTCCAGGCCCGCCACGAGGCGCAGCAGCGTGCTTTTTCCGCAGCCGGACGGACCCAACAGCACCAGAAATTCGTGGTCCTGCACCGTAAGGTCCACCTGCTTCAGCGCCTGCGTTCCATTCGGGTATGTCACGCTGGCCCTTGAAAGTTGAATTTCAGCCATAATCCACGCTCCTGCCTTCGCTTGTTTGCCCCATTGTAGCATGCTGTTTTCGCAATTACAACCGCAAAAGGCCTTCTTTCGCCAAGAGAGAAAAAAGATCCATAAAATGTGCAGGCATGCAGAATCCCCGCCGCGCAGCGCGCAGCGGGGATTTGCAGAAAAATACAGAAGCGGAATCAGGCCTTGCCGGCGCAGCCCAGAACGTCGCGCAGCTTGTGGCGGACAAGCTCCTTGATGTTGGCGCGTGCGGGCTTGAGATACTCGCGCGGGTCAAACTTGTCGGGATGCTCGTTGAAGAACTGACGGATGGTGCC
>CAKUHJ010000049.1 GCA_934655935.1 uncultured Oscillospiraceae bacterium
CGGTGCACCGCCGTCATCACGGCGCAGCTGTTGCCGTCAAAGCCCATCTCGGGCCGGTCATAGCCGGCCCGGCAGATTGCCTCGCGCGCCACCGCGGCGATATCCACGTCGGCGTTGGAGGTAATCTCACCCATGACGAGCATCATTCCCGTCGTCGCCGCGCACTCGCAGGCCACGCGGGACATGGGGTCCTGCGCAAGCAGCGCGTCCAGCACGGAATCGGATACCAGATCGCACAGCTTGTCCGGATGGCCCTGCGTCACAGATTCTGAAGTAAAAATTCTTTTGTTGTTTGTCATAGTGTTTCCTTTCCGGGATAGAAAAAAGCGTTCTGTCATCGACAGAACGCTTGGAATTTCTTCCCTCATCTTTCGATCACATCGCCGGATTTGGCACCTTGCTTGCGCAGGTTGCCGGGCTTCATCGGGCCGTTCCCTCCACCTCTCTTGATAAGGCTATTCAATTAAGCATATGCATTATATACCGCCTGCACCGCATTTGTCAAGGAAAATGTTTAGCCATTCAAAAAAATGGAAAAGCTTCCCTCAGGCGGAAAAAGCGGCGCTGTTCACATTTTGTCTGTAGACTTTTCCGGGCACATCGGGTATGATAGCGTCAGTTAAGGCGGATTCTTCCAACCGGTGATGCAGCCCGCAGCACGGAAAGGCCCGCTGTCCGGGCGCGCCGGCAGTTGGAAGAATGCACAAGAGGAGGATGCCACGTCATGAAAGAGCTTCGTAAGCGCTTTGAGCGCTTTTGCCTGAAAAACCGAACAAAGGGCCTGCCGAATCTGATGCTGTATCTTGCAGCCGGCAATCTGATCGTCTATCTTCTGACCGCGATCGACCCCAGCTACGTCATTTACAGCGCCCTGCGCTTCCATCGCGACGCCATTCTCCACGGCCAGCTCTGGCGGCTTTTTACCTACATTCTGACCTACGCGGTGGATGTGTCCGCGTCCAGCAGCTTCTCCGGCCCGCTGCTCGCGGCCGTCAGCCTGTTCTGCTTCTATCAGTTCGGAAAAATTCTGGAAAGCCACTGGGGCAGCTTCCGTTTTAACCTTTACTATCTGACGGGTATGCTCCTGACCGATCTGGCCGCGCTGATTCTTGGCTTCAGCGTGGACTCCTCCGCGCTCAACTTCAGCCTTTTCCTCGCCGTAGCGACCATCGCGCCGGATGCGCGGGTGCTGCTGCTTTTCGTCATTCCCATCAAATTCAAATACATGGCCTGGGTTTATCTGGCCGAAACGGTTTTCAGCATCGTGCGCGCGCTACTGGCCTACCGCTTCTTGTCCTTTGCCTGGCTGATTCCCCTGGTTCCGCTGGCAAACTATTTCCTGTTCTTCGGCAGCGAAATCCGCAATCTCTTCCCTGCCTCGTGGCAGAGACGCCGTCCGGGCGGCTTCGGCGCGCGTCCGCAGCCCAACCGCAGCTGGGCCGGCGCCTATCAGTCAAAATCCGGCGAAAGGCCCTACCGCCACAAGTGCGCCGTCTGCGGCCGGACCGATACGGAGTATCCGAATCTGGAGTTCCGCTACTGCTCCAAGTGCAAGGGCTATTATTGCTACTGCATCGACCATATCAACAATCACGTGCATATCACCTGATTTTCATCCGCAGTCAAAGCAGCATTGGCTTTTTTCCTGTCTCAGGCCGGAGTCTCCGGCCTGATTTTTTGCTATGCGAAAGCATCGCAAAATAAAAAATGTGCATCATTTCCTCGCCCCTGCGGGACAACCGGAAATGATGCACAAAAACTTCATGCACCGACATTTGCGCATTTTCGTGGTGCAGTGAGCGCATGCATGAAGTTTTATACCGGCATGCCGCCGGCTGCGGCAATCTTTTCCTCCGTGTCGCGGCGGATCTCCTCGCGGAGCTTTCTGAGCGCCGGAGACCAGGCAACGGTATCGTCCGCGTAGCTCAGGTTCAGGCTGTACTCCCGCGGAAGCCAGGTGCGAATGTCCGATTCGTTATGCTGAATGACGGCCTCAAGCTTATCCAGAGACTTATAAAGCTTTGCCTCCGGCGTCTGCAGGGCGTCCATTTCCTCGTACAGCTGCTGCATTTCCGTGCCGAACGGCTCCGGCAGGGACGCGGTCCACGCGCGCAGCGCGCTCTGCTCCTTCTGCTCGTCGCCCTCCGTTTTCAGAAAGCTCGGAATGTCTCCGGTGAAGCATTCGCCAAGGTCGTGAATCAGGCACATCCGGATAACCTTGTCCACATCGATCTCCGGAAAGGAATCCTTCAGCCAATAGGCCATGAGTGAAATTCTCCAGCTGTGCTCCGCGACGCTTTCGTGCCGCCCGCCGGAGGTATAGCAGTGGCGCGTCTCGTCCTTCAGCCGCTCCGCCACATGAAGTGCGTCCAGCAGCGCTCTTGCTTCCATAAAAAATCCCCCTTCAGATTGGAACCGCAAACTCGATTGCCTCGCGGATATTGCGCACCCGGACGATCTCCATGCCCTCCGGCGGCTGGACGCCGTCCGTTCCGTGGCGCGGAATGAGGCAGCGGGTAAAGCCGATGCGCGCCGCCTCGGAAAGGCGCTGCTGCAGGCACAGGACCGAGCGGATTTCCCCCGTCAGGCCAACCTCGCCGACGGCGGCTGTGGAGGCGTCAATGGGCTTGTCCCGGTAGCTGGACGCCACCGCAAGAACCAGGGCCAGGTCCGCCGCAGGCTCGCTCAGCTGCAGGCCGCCGATGACGTTCACATACCCGTCGCACATGCCGATGTTCAGCCCCCCGCGCTTTTCCAGCACCGCGAAGAGCAGATTCGCACGGTTATAATCAAAGCCGTCCGTCGTGCGGCGCGGCACATTGAAGCTCGTGCGCGCCACAAGCGCCTGCACCTCCGCCAGAACCGGGCGCGAGCCCTCCATCACGCACGCAACGCACGTTCCCGGCGCGTTTCTGGGCCGGCCGGACAGGAGCATTTCCGAAGGATTCGGCACCTCCACAAGCCCGCGCTCGTCCATTTCAAAGACGCCGATTTCGTTGGTGGAGCCAAAGCGGTTCTTCTCCGCGCGGAGAATGCGGTAATTGCTGGTCTGCTCGCCCTCAAAGTAGAGCACGCAGTCCACCATATGCTCCAGCACCTTCGGCCCCGCGATGGCCCCCTCCTTATTCACATGGCCGACGACAAAAACCGTCGCGCCGCTGTTTTTCGCCAGCTGCATCAGAAGCATCGTGCAGGCCTTGACCTGCGTGACGCTTCCGGGCGCAGACGCCGTGTTCGGGTCGTAAAGCGTCTGGATGGAATCCGCAATCACAACGTCCGGGGCAAGGGCCTCCGCCGCCTCCAGAATGGCGCTCATGTCGGTTTCTGAGAGGAGAAACAGGCTGTCGCTTCCCACGTGCAGACGCTCCGCGCGAAGCTTGATCTGGCGCTCAGATTCCTCTCCGGAGACATAGAGCACCTTAAGCCGCTCATTGAGGTACGCGCAGATCTGCAGCAGCAGCGTCGATTTGCCGACGCCGGGCGCGCCGCTGACCAGCACCAGCGAGCCCTGCACGCCGCCGCCGCCCAGCACCCGGTCCAGCTCTCCAAGGCCCGTGGAAAAGCGAAGCTCCGAGCCGGGCTCCACCTCGGAAAGCTTTTTGGGCGCGGCTCTTCCGGCCCGTGCGGGCTTCACAGCCGCCGTCGCCGTCTTCTTGTCCTGGAATTCCACCATGGAGTTCCAGGCGCCGCAGGCCGGGCACTGGCCCTGCCAGCGCGGCGTTTCATTCCCGCACTGATTGCAGATAAATACCGTTTTTGCCTTCATGCAAGCTCTCCCTCTGTGAGAAATCCGGTAATCGCGCCGGCCAGCGCCGCCGCGAGCCGTTTCTGATACTGCGCGTCCAGAAGCCGCTGCTCCTCCGCATAGTTGGATAAAAAGCCGCATTCAACCAGAATTCCGGTACAGTGGATTTTTTCCATCAGATACACGGACGCAGCCCTTTTGCACGCACGCCGGTTGTCCGGGTCCAGCGCGTCGCGCAGCGCCTGCTGCGCGCGTTCGGCAAGACCGGCGCTGCCGGGCGTGGCGGCATAGAAAACCTGCGCGCCGTCATACCTGCCTTCGGAAAAGAAATTCTGATGAATGCTGACAAGCAGCGCCTGCGGCGTTTCGTTGACCAGCCGGACCCTGTTTTTGAGGTCTGAAACCTTTTTCTCCGAAATCGACGCGCAGGGGCCCGTATAAACGGCGGTATCGGTCTGCCGGACCATGCGTGTCCGGCATCCGGCCAGACTCAGAAGGTCCCGCAGCCGGAGCGAAATGTCCAGATTCAGCTCCGCCTCGCGCGTACCGCTGACGCCGGTCGCGCCGCCGTCCTCCCCGCCGTGCCCGGGGTCGATCACAACCACGCGCGCGCCGCCCTGCACTTCGCCCATGACGCTTTCCGCGTGCGGCCAGAAAAGCCCATAGGCCAGCAGAAACAGCGTCGCCGCCCCTATTGTTCCAAAAAGGAGCCTTTTTGCCCAGCGCTGCATTCCATCACCCCCCTAGAGGCTATGCTCCGGGGAGAAAAAATAGTCTCAGCCGTTTTCGTCCTCCGGCTGCGGCTTTTTCTCGTCGGCAGGACGCGGCGTCTTCGTCACGACAACGGCCTCGCAGCGGTTGATGGGCGTGCCCAGCTGGGAGAACTTTTCCTCATAGCCGGTCATAATGCCGACCGGACCGTTCCGGTGCAGGTCCCGCGTCACATTGCGAAGCTCCAGATAGCAGCTCTCAAGCTCCGGAAGCGACCACTCAAAGAGGCCTGAATTGTCCGTTTTAAAATGGATCTGGCCGCCCAGCTTCAGAATTTTCTTGTATTTCTCCACAAAATCGTGGTGTGTCAGGCGGCGCTTGGCGTTTTTCTTCCGCGGCCAGGGATCGCAGAAATTGATGTAAAGAAGGTCCAGCTCGTCCGGCGCAAAGAACTCGTCGATGTTCGCCGCGTCCAGCGAGACAAAAAACACGTTCTTCAGCCCCTTGCGCACCGCGCTCTCCATTCCGAGCACCAGTGCGTCCGGCACACGCTCGATGGCGATGAGCAACACGTCCGGCTCCTGCTCTGCGGTTTCCACGGTGAACTTCCCCTTCCCGCAGCCAACCTCGGCCCGCAGCTCCCGGCAGCCCGGCATCAGACTCCGCCAGCTGCCGCGCAGCGCGCGCGGGTCATGAATCCATACGGACTCGCAGGCCGCCATCCGCGGCTCGAGATTGTTTCTTTTTCGCATTCTCATAAGTTGCGCCCTCACGTTTGATGATTTCTCCCTGATTGTATCACACTTCGTGCTGCGCCGCAACTTGACTTTCCGCAAAAGCCTGATTATGATTAGGGAAACTCAGCTTTCTGGAGGTCGTTGCATGAAGGGCTTATGCGCCGTCGTCTCGGGCGGAAAATTCTCACCGCTGGATCGAATCGGGCAGGCGTCGTTCGTCGTCGCCTGCGACCTTGGCCTGGCCTATGCCGCGCGGTGCGGCGTGCGGCCGGATCTGCTCGTCGGCGATTTTGATTCCTACCGGGGTGAAATCCCGCAGGATATCCCAAGACTTTCCCTGCCGGTTGAAAAGGACGACACGGACACCATGGCCGCCGTCCGCTGGGCTGTCGCGCAGGGCTTCACCGAGCTTGCGCTTTACTGCGCGCTGGGCGGACGTCTGGACCACCTGCTCGGAAATCTGCAGTGCGCCGCCTTTGCCGCGGAGCACGGCCTGCGCGTACACATTTATGACGAACAGGCCAAGCTTCTTGTGCTCTCCGGCGGAGAAGCCGTGCTTCCGCGGCGCGAAGGGTGGTCGCTTTCGCTGCTGTCGCTGTCCGACCGGTGCGAGGGCGTCAGCATCCGCGGCACAAAGTATCAGCTGGAGAACACTGTCATCACGAACCGTTTCCCTATCGGCGTCAGCAACGAGTGGGAGCAGGACGCGCACATCCGCGTGGAAAGCGGTGTCCTGCTCATCTGCCAGTGCCGCAAGCCGGCCGGCTAAGCCAAACGGGACATGCCGCCAGAGCGCAGCATGTCCCGTAAAAATTATCTCCCAAGCGCGGGCGCTTACTGCGCCAGCGTCTGGCCGAGAGCCCGGCAGGCATTGAGCGTATCGTCCTCCGGCGCCTCGCAGCAGATGACGCTTTCCGCCGCCAGCTGAAGGCCTGCCTCCCGGCACTCGGCCTCCCAGGCGCGCATCCAGTCGCCGTCGCCCCAGCCGTAGGAGCCGAAGAGCGCCGCGGGCTTGCCGGAAAGGCGGTCCTTGACGGCGGTGAACATGGGTTCAAATTCCGTCTCCTCCAGAACCTCGTCGCCCATTGCAGGGCAGCCGAAGGCCACCGCGTCCATCGCGGAAAGCTCTGCGGGATTCACCTGCTCCGGCGTCAGAAGCACGGCCTCCGCGCCCGCCTGCTTCATACCCTCAAGCACGGCGTTTGCCATCTGCTCGGTGTTGCCAGTGCCGCTCCAATAAACAACTGCTGTCTTTTTCATGTGAAAATCTCCTTAATACGATTTATTTTATTTTGCAACGGCCAGCTGCTCAAGCCGCCGGCCATTCTGGAACTGCGTACAATAAATATTTGTGCACTGCCGGAACTGGCGAAAGGTTCTCTGCGCCTTCTGCTCGTCGCCGTAGACCTTCCAGGTCCCGACGCATTTGAAATTCGCGGCCCGGTTTTCCATGAAGCCCCGTACATCCTCGGGCGGATAGCTCAGGAAAAGACCGATTTCATGCGGAGATTCTTCGCTCGTCTGCAGCTTGCGGGACAGCTCTGCGATGCACTGTTCAGGGCTGAGCCCTGCGTAGCCCATCCGCGCCAGAAGCGCCTGTGCCTGTGCATCCTGAAGATCGTGCCGAAGCCTTCCCGGCCGGTACAGATACAAAAGCGCCCTCTTTTCCATAAAACGCAGCGGCAGCAGGCACAGGCCCTTGCCGCGCAGGCGGCGGTTCATTTCTGCAATCTCAAGCCGGAGGGTGCGCTGCGTCGTATACGGATGCGTAAAGAGGCTGCCGGTTTTCAGGCCTGCCAGCGTCGGCGCGCATTGGCGTACCATCACTTCTTCTGACATTGCGGAGCTCCTTCCGTTTTTTGTTTCGATTCAGTTTTCCCGGTTTTGTGCGTTCTATTTAGTTAGAGTTCTTTAACCATCGCTTTTCAAAAGCGCGTTCCCCTGTTTCGCGGGAGAACGCGTTTTTGCTCATCTGTGGAACAAACCCGCAAGGCCGGATTTCTTCTGCGCCTCGCCTGCCTGAACGCTTACAAGCGTATAGCCTGTTTCGGCAATTGCGGCGCGAAGCTTCTGCTCGTCCAGCGGCTGCTCGCTCAGAACGACGCTTTCGCCCTTGCTGTGCGAGCTTGTCACCTTTTTCACTGGAAAGCTCCGGCGAATGACGTCGTTGATGTGGGATTCACACATCCCGCACATCATGCCGTCGATTTTCAATCTGGCTTCAATCATAGCTGCCTCCTGTTTCCGGACTCGGTGCGGACGGCGCGGGTCCCGTCTGCACAGACAGCTCCTCGAGCTGCCCGGACAGCTCCGCAAGCACCGCACAGGCCGCGTTTTTGCAGCTTTGTTCATCGAGGCCAAGCGCACCCTGCAGCTTTTCGCACAGAGGCTGGCTGTAGGCTTCATAGCGCGCCGCCGCCTCGCGTCCGGCCGGGCTGAGAAAGACGCTGCCGTAACGCTTCTTTTCCACAAGCCCCGCCGCGGCCAGATTCTGGATCATGGCGTGGGTGCTGGGCTTGGAAACGCCGAGCTGTGCGGCGACGTCCACGCTGCGCACGCCCTTTCCGCTTCTGCACAGCTCGGAAATGGCGAGCAGATAGCGGATGGAAGCCGGTGAAAGCGCTTTTTCCTGAAGCATGGCGTTGGCCTCCTTTCGTCGGGGGATTCCGTCCGGCCGCAGCGCGGCTGGAGCGAAGGCCTCTTTGGTTTTCGGGCAGACGCGGAAGCTGTCTGACCGCGTCTGCCCGAGGAATCAATGCTGCTTTCCGCTGTGACACTGGCCGTGCATGGCACAGTGCGCGCAATTGCAGCCGCAGGAGGATTTTCCACGCTTCTTCTGCCGGATCAGATAAATGATGATGGAGGTTACAATGGCAAGTAATATGGCACAGATGAGAATCGTCCCCAGATTCTCACGAATCCAGCTGAGCATGAAAATCAACTCCTTCGGGAAATATCAGTGAAAGATTCGCTTCAGATCAGACCTTTGTGGTCAGCTTCGTCGCTTCCTTATAGGGCTTGAAGAGCATGTAGCCGATCAGGCCGAGCGCTGCAACCGAGAACACGAGGCCGATAACGTTGGCATTGCCGGTGAACAGACCGCCGAACTGGTTGACCATCATGGCGATCAGATAGGCGAAGCCGCACTGATAGCCGATTGCAAACCACGTCCACTTGGCGTTGTTCATCTCGCGCTTGATGGCGCCGATGGCCGCAAAGCACGGAGCGCACAGAAGGTTGAAGACCAGGAAGGAATAGCCGGTGATGCCGGTGAAGGCATTTGCAAGGTTCTGATAGACCGTGCCGTCGCCGCCGCCATAGAGAATGCCGAGCGTGCCGACGATGTTCTCCTTGGCGACCAGGCCCGTGATGGAGGCGACAGCCGCCTGCCAGTTGCCCCAGCCGAGGGGCTTGAAGATCCAGGCGATCGCGCCGCCGATGGCCGCGAGAATCGAAGCGTCGATTTCGCTTTCGTCGAGCATGCGGAACGTGCCGTCAACCCAGCCGAAGTAGGTGGTGAACCAGACAAAGATCGTGGACAGAAGGATGATCGTACCGGCCTTCTTGATGAAGCTCCAGCCGCGCTCCCACATGGAGCGGAGCACATTGGAGACGGTCGGCCAGTGGTAAGCCGGCAGCTCCATGACAAACGGAGCGGGCTCGCCGGAGAACATCTTCGTCTTCTTCAGCATAATGCCGGAGATGATGATGGCCGCCATACCGATGAAGTACGCGGAGGTGGAGACCCAGGGGCTGCCGCCGAAGAGCGCGCCCGCGATCATGCCGATGAAGGGCACCTTCGCGCCGCAGGGGATAAAGGTGGTGGTCATGACCGTCATACGGCGGTCACGTTCATTTTCAATCGTACGCGAGGCCATAACGCCCGGCACGCCGCAGCCGACGCCGATGAGCATCGGGATGAAGGATTTGCCGGAGAGGCCGAACTTACGGAAGATACGGTCCAGAACGAAGGCAATACGGGCCATGTAGCCGCAGGCCTCCAGAAACGCGAGCATCAGGAACAGGACGAGCATCTGCGGCACAAAGCCGAGCACCGCGCCGACACCGGCGACAATACCGTCCAGAATCAGGCCGCTCAGCCAGTCGGCTGCGTTCGCCGCCTCCAGCGCATTTCCGACCAGAACCGGAACGCCGGGGACCCAAACGCCATAGTCGGCGGGATCGGGCTCGTCAAAGCCGTTTTCTTCAAAGTAGCTGACCGCGTCCAGATAGCTCATGCCGATGGTGGTTTCCTCATCCGCGTCATCCGGAACAGCATCATAATAAGCGGTCATATCGTTGATTGCAAGGGTTTCCTCATCCTCAACGCCGATTTCGGCGGTTTCGGATTCGGGGGTCAGGGCCTTCATTTCGGCAAGCGCAGCGTCTGCGTCAAAGTCCTCGGCTTCGGTATCGAGACCGTAGAACGCTTCGGCAGCCTGCGCGGCAGCCGTATATTCATCGGCAGCTTCCGAATAAGCGGACGAGCCGATGCCGAACAGATGCCAGCCGTCGCCGAAGAGTCCGTCGTTCGCCCAGTCCGTCGCCGGTGCGCCGACCGCGACCATTGCGATATAGTAAACCAGGAACATGACGACCGCGAAGATCGGAAGACCCAGCCAGCGGTTGGTAACAATGCGGTCAATCTTATCCGAGGCGGAAAGCTGGCCCTTGTTCTTTTTCTTGTAGCAGCTCTTGATGACCTCTGCAATGTAGACGTAGCGCTCGTTGGTGATGATGCTCTCGGCGTCGTCGTCCAGCTCCGCTTCCGCGGCCTTGATGTCCGTTTCGATGTGCTTCATCACATCCGCCGGAATCTTCAGCTGCTCGAGCACCTTGTCGTCGCGCTCAAAGATCTTGATCGCGTACCAGCGCTGCTGCTCGGCCGGCATGTTATGTACCGCAGCCTCTTCGATGTGCGCGAGGGTGTGCTCAACCGGGCCGGAGAAGGTGTGCTGGGGCTCGGTGTTCGCGCCCTTGCTCGCGGCGACGGCGGCCTCGGCCGCTTCCATGACACCGGTGCCCTTCAGGGCGGAAATCTCAACAACCCTGCAGCCCAGCTGGCGGGAGAGCTCCTTGACGTTGATCTGGTCGCCGTTCTTCTTGACGACGTCCATCATGTTGATGGCCACGACCACCGGAATGCCAAGCTCCGTCAGCTGCGTGGTGAGGTAAAGGTTGCGCTCCAGGTTCGTGCCGTCGATGATGTTCAGAATGGCGTCCGGACGCTCGCCGATCAGATAGTTTCTCGACACGACCTCCTCCAGGGTGTACGGGGAAAGCGAATAGATGCCGGGAAGGTCCATGATGACGACGTCGTCATGCTTCTTGAGCTTGCCTTCCTTCTTCTCCACCGTGACGCCCGGCCAGTTGCCCACGAACTGGTTGGAGCCGGTCAGGGCATTGAACAGCGTGGTTTTGCCGCTGTTCGGGTTGCCCGCAAGGGCAATTTTGATTTGCTTTTCCATCTTACTGCTTCTTGCTCCTTCTTGTTTGGCTTCTCTAATTCAGATTAGATAGATTGAACATTCAGGCAAAAAAATACGCCTTACTCGACCTCGATCATCTCGGTGTCGGCCTTCCGCAGGCTCAGCTCGTACCCGCGGACCGTAACCTCCATCGGGTCTCCCAGCGGAGCCACCTTGCGGACGTAAATCTCTGTCCCCTTCGTGATGCCCATGTCCATGATGCGGCGCTTGACCGGGCCCTCACCATGCAGCTTCACGACCTTCGCCGTTTCGCCGATTTTGGTTTCACGCAATGTTTTCATACTGTCTTCCTCTCCTTTTTTGATACTCTGCGATGTGGTTTAAATCATGATTTTTCTGGCCATTTCCTCGCTGATGGCAACGCGGGATTCCTTGACCTTCACAATGACGTTTCCGCCATAGGAAGACACCAGCGTCACCGCAGCGCCGGCAACAAAGCCGAGATCCTCAAGGTGCTTCTTCAGCTCCGGGCTTCCCCCGACCTTGTGAATCAGATTTTCTTCCCCCATGGGTGCAAGCGCAAGCGGCATCATACAGTTCCTCCGTCTTGGTTCATGTACTCAAACCAGTTCTCTAAAAGAATCAGTCAGTGGATGTTGCCCGCCTCAGGGGCAAAAGGTTTAATCCCTCTAACCGGCGCTAGTTTAGCATCTCTAACTTATTTTGTCAAGATTTTTTTCGCATATTTTTTTCTGCTTGCATTTTTTGTTAAAGTGTGTTAACCTAAAAATAATTTCATGTTCAATTTCGTCACTTTTGTCTGGAAGGGATTATCATCTTGAAAATACTGCGAGCTTCGGAAGACTATCTGGAGGCCATGCTGATGATGCGGGACAAGCACGGCTATATCCGCTCCATTGATGTGGCCGAAACGCTTGGCGTCACAAAGCCGAGCGTCACCTACACCACAAAGCGCCTGCGTGAAAACGGCTATATCACCATGGATAAGGACGGCCTTATCACGCTGACGGACTCCGGCATGGCAATCGCCTCAAAAATGCTGGACCGGCACAAGCGCCTGTCCGCATTTCTCATCGCGCTCGGCGTCGATCCCATTACCGCGCAGGCCGACGCCTGCAAGATGGAGCATGACGTAAGCGAGCAGACCTACGAAGCCATCTGCCGCCACGCGGAAAAATACGAGCCCTGAGCCAAGCGTCCCCGGCGGGATTAAACCGCCGGGGACGCTTGTCAGCGTGTCGAAAAAGTCTTTTCGCCCCGCAGAGCCCGGTTTTCTGAACTTCAAAAAGTTCAGAAAACCGCTTGATTGAACGCGAAGGGGG
>CAKUHJ010000050.1 GCA_934655935.1 uncultured Oscillospiraceae bacterium
AAAGCCATTCCTTACGGAATGACTTTTTGTTTTGGTGGAGATAAGCGGGATCGAACCGCTGACCTCATGACTGCCAGTCATGCGCTCTCCCAGCTGAGCTATACCCCCATCGGCGAGAGTTATTTTAGCAGATCATGCGGGAAAATGCAAGTGTTTTTTTACAAAAACAAAAATTTTTTATCCGTCAGCCTCCGGAGGATGAAAATAGGGCGTGGTTTCCCGAAGCTGAAGCACGGAAGCGCCCGCCTCGAAGAGCGTCTGCAGGGCAGACGCGGCGCTGTCGGAGAGGACAAGAAGCTGCGCGGCGTCCACGCTCTGCGCAGCGGCCTGCGCGCTGAGCGGCAGCGCCGGCTGGCAGAAGACGCAGTATCCGGAAACGGCTTCCGAGCCGGCCGGCAGGAGCGCAAGCATGGTTTTGAAATTCAAGGCATCACTCAGGGCTTCGTTGGCCTGTGCAAGCTCCCCAGGGACATCCTGGCAGTCCTCCGGGACACTCAGCCCGATGCGGTGCCCGGCCGCGTAAAGCGCCCGGACAAGCGAAGGATGATCCAGGATTTCCCGTCTGGTCAGGAAAAACGTGCCGCGCAGCTGATAGTCCTTCAGGGCCTGGGCGGCGTCCTCCATGAATTCCGCGCCGGTAAAGGCCAGGTAGACCGTGGAGGCGCTCTGCGAGGGCGGCTCGGACGAGGGCGACTGTGGATTTGCGCCGGGCTGCGCCGGGTTCTCTCCGCCGCCGGAGGGGCCGGAGAGGTACTGGCTGACACGGTAGCTGATGAGGTTTTCTGCCTTTTCGATGAACAGCGCATTGTCATAGACCTCGTTCCCGGTGCAGAAGCGGAGAACCGGATAGCCCTGCGCGCTTTCCAGCATCGAAGCGCGCAGACCAAAATGCGAGGTGCAGAAATAGAGCGGCAGGTACAGAACGCCGTTGCGATAGATGGTTTTGACCTCTGAGACGGCGTTATTCTCATCCGTCACGGTTCCTGCAAGCAGATCAAATACAAGGCGTTTTTCGCTCGTGAACAGAACGTAGGTCAGCTGGCGCATGTTATACGAGGGCAGAACGTCGCCCGGCATGGTCTCAAAGGCTTCGCTGGCGACATAGAGCGTGGAGCCGGAGTAAAACGGCGCTGTGGTCAGCGTCATGGGGACGGTATCGTCCACCGCGACAAAAAACAGAGAATCCTCCGCGCCGGCCGGAAGGCAGACGGACAGCAGCAGAAGCAGCGCCAGAAGCAGGCACAGAAATTTTCGGTTCATGCGGGCATGGTCTCCTTTCCGGAAAATGGGCGGGTCCTTCAGCGGGGCGGGCGGGATTTATTTTCTGCTGCGCACGTGCTGGAAGATTTCCCACAGCACGACGAGCACCTGAAGCGCGGCGCACAGGGCGAAAATCAGCTTGAAATTCGGCAGGGCCAGCGAAAGATAGAGGCTGATGCCGAGCGACCAGACCAGAAGAGAGATCGAGACGCCCTGCCAGAGCCGCCCGTACCACAGACTGGTAAAGACGATGGCGATGATGGAGGACACCGGGACGGCATAGACGAAGAACAGCCAGGCCGGATAATCGACGTTCAGAATCATGAACAGGAAAAAGACCAGCGTCGCAATGGCGAAGGTCAGCGCGACCGAGAGCGTCAGAATAAACAGATGGTAATGCGGGCGGCGCTCCTTGGGCGGCTCCACCTCGCCGATCAGATTGCTGACCGTGACGCCGTAGAGCGAGGCGATCTGCGCGAGAATCAGCACATCCGGCAAGCCCTCGCCGCGTTCCCATTTGGAGACGGACTTGTCGGAGTAGTTCAGCTTCAGTGCAAGATCGAGCTGTGTATCATGATGCGACTTACGGCACTGCGCGATATTTTTCGCGATGGTCTGCCGCATCATACTTTCATCAATGGGCAAGACAGCAACTCCCTTCAGGCTGAAAAAGCCTTGATATTTCAGGGATTCTACTGGCAGTAGAGTTCCGTTCTCCCAGCCGTTTCCCACGAAGAAGCAGGGGTAGGGTGCATTTTGCGGTGCCTGGTGCTATCATACGGGCATGGGAAAAACCGCACGCAGCGTGCGGACTGATGTAGATCAGTATACCACATTTTTTCATCCTGCGCAATGCGCAAAAATGCGTCCGGCATCACACACACCGTGCCGGGCGCAATTTTTATGTTGACGCGAGGGTGCGCCGGCTTTAAAATGAAAGCAAATTTCCGGGCGAAGGGAAGATACCGTCATGCAAAAAGAACGCGTGGAGCAGGCGCTGTGCGAGCTGCCGCTGAGCCAGTACGCGTGGATTTCCACAAGCGAGCTTGTCTTTACGGAGCGCGTGCGTAAAATCTGCGAGTCGGAGTGCCCGATGTATAACCGCAGCTGGGCATGCCCGCCGGCGGTGGGCAGCGTGGAGGCCTGCCGGGCGCGCTGCCTGGCCTTTGACGAGGCGCTGCTGATTACGTCGGTGACAGAGGTATCTGACATTGCAAACCTGGAGGAAACGCTTGCGACCCGCGCGCCGCATGAGGCGCTGACACGCCGGGCGGCGGAAATCCTGAAGGAGCAGGCGAGCGAGCTCTACGTGCTATCCACGGAGGCCTGCTCCATCTGCACGCGCTGCGCCTGGCCGGACGGGCCCTGCCGGCACCCGGAGCAGATGTATCCCTGCGTGGAGAGCCATGCGATTCTTGCCACGGCGCTGGCGGAGAAGCACGGAATCGAATTTTACGGCGGGAATCTGGTGACCTGGTTTTCTCTGCTGTTTTTCAAAGATTAAGCGCGCGAAGGGGGCTTTTGGGCCCCCTTCGCGCGCCATAAAGCCGGATGCGGGTCAGTTCAGAAGATTCTGCGTGCGGCAGAGCTCGGCGTATACGCCGTTTTTCTCAAGAAGAGTCTGGCTGTCGCCATCTTCTACGATGCGGCCGTCCGCAATGACGACAATCCGGTCCGCATTTTTGATCGTAGCCAGCCGGTGGGCAATGATCAGCGTGGTGCGGTTTTTTGCCAGCTCGTCAAAGGCGTGCTGGATTTTTGCCTCTGTCAGGCTGTCGAGCGCGGAGGTCGCCTCGTCCAGAATCAGGACCGGCGGGTTTTTCAGGAAGATGCGCGCGATGGAGATGCGCTGCTTCTGACCGCCGGACAGGAGCGTGCCGCGCTCGCCGACATAGGTGTCGAAGCCGTCGGGCATGGCCATGATATCGTCATAGATTTCCGCGCGCCGGGCCGCCTCTGCGATTTCCTCCGCGGTGGCGTCCGGCCGGCCATAGCGGATATTTTCATAGATGGAATCGGCAAAGAGGAATACGTCCTGCTGCACCACGCCGATGTTCCGCCGCAGCGAGGCCTGCGTCAGGTCGCGTACGTCGTGACCGTCCAGGAAGACGGCACCGTCCGTCACATCGTAAAAACGGGGGATCAGCTGGCAGAGCGTGGACTTGCCGCCGCCGGACGGCCCGACCACCGCGACGGTCTGCCCGGCGGCGACATGCAGCGTGACGTCGTGCAGAACATCCGGCTCGCCATAGGCGAACGAGACGTTCTGAATGTCAATGTCGCCGCGGACGGCGCCGAGCGCCAGCGCGTCCGGCCGGTCCTTCAGGCGCGGCTCGGTGCGCATGATCTCCAGGAACCGGGTGAAGCCCGCAAGGCCGTTTGCAAACAGCTCCGTGGTGTTTGCCAGGCGGCGGATCGGGTTTACAAAGCTGGTGATATAGAGAGAAAAGGTCAGCAGATCCACAAGATCCATTTTCCCGGCCATGATGAGCCCGCCGCCTGCGGCGACGACGCTGACGGAAAGAATGGAGACAAAGAACTCCATCAGGGAGTTGAAGGTGGCCATCTCCCGGTAGAATGAATCCTTGGAGCGCTTGAAGGCCTCGTTGGAGCGGCAGAACTTTTCATTTTCCATATGCTCGTTGGCAAAGGCCTTCGCGGTGCGCATGCCGGAAAGGCTGGATTCAACGTCCGCGTTGATGCTGCCGACCTTCTGCTTGACGGCGCGCGAGGCGCGGCCCAGCGCCTTGCGCCGGCTCATCACAACGAACAGAAAAACCGGAATCAGCACGCACACGACCAGCGCCAGCCGCCACTGGAGCACGAACATGGCGCACAGCGCGCCCGCGATGGTGACCGTGGAGATAAACAGGTCCTCCGGGCCGTGGTGCGCAAGCTCCGTGATTTCAAACAGGTCGCTGGTCAGCCGGCTCATGAGCTGGCCGGTGCGGTTGCGGTCAAAGAAATCGAAGCCGAGCGTCTGGATATGCGAGAAGAGCGCGTGGCGGATATCCGCCTCGACGCGCACGCCGAAGATATGGCCCCAGTAGCCGATGACGTAATAAAGCGCCGAGCGGAGAACGTAGGCTGCGACGATGACCAGCATCACCGTAAAGAAGGCGCGGAAGGCGTGCGCGGGCAGCAGGGTGTTCATCGCCCTTCTGGATACAATGGGGTAGAGCAGGTCGATCACCGCGACAAAAAACGCGCAGACCATATCCAGAATGAACAGCCTGCGATGGGGCCTGAAGAAGCGGAGGAAGATGGACAGCATGCCCTTTTCCTGATATTCTTTGGTTGTCATGGGGTTCTCCGTTTCGCTTTTCCGGGCGGCGCGCCGCGCCGCCGTGTATTTTCGTCTTATTATAGCTTTCGGCCGCGGCAAAAGCAAGCGTGCCGGATTCGATTGTTTTTTCCCTTTCTGGAGGTTATATTTGAGAACAAGGAAGGAACGCTTATGCAGAGGCTGATCTACGAAGACCGCGCCATGCTGGTCTGGAGGAAGCTGCCGGGCGAGGACAGCGAGCGCCTGCCCGCGCAGCTTTGTGAGGAGCTCCGAATGGAGGGGCTGCGGCCCGTGCACCGGCTGGACAAGCCGGTCGGGGGGCTGCTGGTGCTCGCAAAATCTCCGGAGGCCGCCGCGGCGCTTTCTGCGCAGCTGCAGAGCCGCGAGGCCTGCAAGGGCTATCTGGCGGTGCTGCGCGGCGTGCCGGAGGAGGCTGCGGGGGTTCTGGAGGATCTTCTGTTCTATGACCGGAGGCGGAATAAGAGCTTTGTGGTCCGCCGGATGCGCGCGGGCGTAAAAAAGGCGCGGCTTTCCTACCGCGTTCTGGAAACCAGGCGGCAGCTGAGCCTTGTGGCCGTCCGGCTGGAAACGGGAAGGACGCATCAGATCCGCGTGCAGTTTTCCTCGCGCGGCCTGCCGCTTGCCGGAGACGGACGCTACGGCGGGAAGGACGCGCAGACGACGGCGCCGGCGCTGCTGTGTGCGTATATATCCGTGCGCTCTCCGGACGGCGGGAGGCCGGTCCGGCTTTTTGCCCGGCCGGAGGCGGAATATCCTTGGAATTTGTTTACGGAGGGATTGCAAGAAGATGGATTGCGGCTATTTTCAGACACCCTGGGGCCTGCTTGAGCTGCGTGCGGACGGCTCCGCGCTGACCGGCTGCGATTTCTGCGCCGGCGCGCCGTCCGGCGGTGCGCCGGGCCCCGTGATCCGCCTGGCGCTGCGGGAGCTGCGGGACTATTTTGAAGGCACGCTTCACACGTTTTCCGTTCCGCTCGCGCCGGAGGGAACGGCCTTTCAGCAGCTGGTCTGGTCGGTGCTGCGGCAGATTCCCTACGGCGAGCGGGTCAGCTATCAGGCGGTGGCGGAATCGATCGGCAAGCCGATGGCCGCCCGCGCGGTCGGGGCGGCGATCGGGAAAAATCCCATCTGGATTTTTATTCCCTGCCACCGCGTATTCGGCAAAGGCGGGGAGCTTACCGGCTATGCCGGAGGGCTGGAAATGAAGCGCGCGCTTGCGCGGCTGGAGCACATTCCGTGCCCGGCCGGCGTCAGCTGAGGCGCAGGTAGCGCTCGTCGGCAAAGCCGATGAGGCCTTCATACTGTGTGGTGGCCCAGCCGTTGAGGCTCCCGAGCAGCTGCACGGCCGCGCCGTTCGGGAGCTGCGCAAGGACCGGCGCGTTGGCCTCTGGCAGCGCGCGCAGGTTGAGCGAGCCGCTTTCCAGCTGCACGACGGCCTGCTGCGGCGCCTGCGGCGTAAGGAAGGGAACGCCGAAGTATTCGCTCACGCCGGCGCTCAGCGCGCGGGCGATGGCGTCCAGGCTTTCCCGAATCCAGGCCTCGTCCTCTGCGTTGTCGTGATATCCGAGCTCGGCGAGCACGCTCGGCGCGCGCGTACGGCGGAGCTCGCCGAGAACGGCGCTTGGGCGCGGCTGCACCCGGTCCGGGTCCGGATAGACCGATCTGAGATTTTCCGCCAGAATTCCCGCCATCCGCAGGCCGTCCGCGCTGGTCGGATAATAGTAGAGGTCGACGCCGCGGAGACTTCCCTGCAGCGCGGGCGGCGCGGCGTTGGAGTGCAGGGCAAGATGAAAGTCCTGCGGCGCGGCGTTGGAGGCCGCGATGGACTGCGCGGCGCTTCCGTTCGGATTGTTGCGCGTGACGTTGACGCCGCTGGCGTTAAGATAGGGCTCCATGCGGTCTGCGAGCGCATTCATCCAGAATTGCTCGTTTCCCTCGGTCAGATAGGGGTTAAAATCCTGTGTGGACGGACTCAGAAATAAAAAGGGCATAGGCTCAGGCCACCTTTCCGCAAAGCTCTTTTATGCTATGCGGCGCCGGCCGCGGAGGTTCCGCCGGCGCGGCTTTTGTGCGGTCCCGGCTTTACACGGGAGCTTCTTTGTGATACGATAGGCGCAAGCACAAAGGAGCAAGATTATGCAGTACATTGTTTTGGACATGGAATGGAACCAGCCCTGGCCCGGCTCGCCGACGGCAAAAAAGCCGCTGCCGAGTCCGCTCCGCGGCGAAATCGTACAGCTTGGCGCCGTCCGGCTGGATGCGGCGCAGGCGCTGCAGGACGAGTTTCAGTGTCTGGTCCGCCCGCAGTTTTTCAAGAAAATGAACCGGAAGGTCGCAAGTCTGACCGGCATCAAGGACGCGCTGCTGCGCGAGCAGGGCGTCGGCTTTCCGGAGGCGATCGCGCGCTTTACCGCCTGGTGCGGCGAGGACTGCGTGTTTCTGACCTGGGGCTTTGACGATATTACCGTTCTGCGGGAAAATCTTGCAATCCACGGCCTGCCGGACGCATGGTGCAGCCGCTGGTATAACGCGCAGCTGATTTTCAACCGCCAGACGGACGGCCTCAACACGCAAAGAGCGCTGAAAACGGCGATGGAGCTGATGGAAATTGAACCCAGCCGCGCGGCGCACGACGCGCTCGGGGACGCCTATCACACGGCGCTTGTATGCCGGAAGCTGGACCTTGCCGCGGGCGTCGAGAGCTATGAGGCCGCTGTGCGCGCGCACGAAAACGGCTTTCATGGCGCGCAGGTTCCCGGGTGCCTGAAAAGAAGCGTCCGGCACGGGCTGCCGGATAAGGCGCAGGCGCTGCTGACGATTGCGCAGGAGGAGAGCGCCTGCCCGCTTTGCGGAGGTCGGCTGTGCGTCGGGCGCTGGTATGCGCAGCCGGGCAGGCGCTTCCTGGCGCTGGCGAGCTGCCCGGAGGATGGGGAGCTTTATTTTCGGCTGCGCCTGAGCGGGGAGGAGGACGGCACGCTCAAGGCGGCGCTGCTGGTCTACGAGCCGAACGAACAGCTGGAAAGCTCGTATCAGGCGCTGGCGCAGAGGCCGCGGGCAAGGCGGCGCAGAAGAGGCCGGAAGCCGGCGCAGAATCCTGCCCAGAATGGATGATGATAAAGATCAGCGGCCGGTTCACCTTCCGTGAACCGGCCGCTGAGGATTATGTATGCAGGCTGTAGCCAGCGGTTACTTGATCTCGCGGATGGAGATGAAGCGCAGCTCGTTCAGGGGCTTGCCCATCCGGTCGGCGACGATCGCCATCAGCATGGCGGCGGTGCGCTCCGGAACGTCGTGCAGCTTGACCATGCCTGCGCTGCCGGGGGCAGCGGCCTTCTGTGCGGGCGCAGCCGGAGCGGCGGGGGCGGGAGCAGGGGCCTTCTGCGCAGGCGCCTGCTTCTGAGAAAGAAGCTGTCCGGTCAGCTTCGTGACGAGCATGAGAAGAATGAGCCCCACGAACACTACCGCCATACCCAATACACCGATGACGCCTGCGGTGCCGATGGGAACGTCCACCATTGCCTGATTGACCAAAATCATATCCAGATCCTCCTTGCAGGCGGAATAGCCGCCATATTTCTCATAATACAGGATAGCAGATCCGGGCGTTAATTTGCCGTTCAGCAGTAGGGATACGCGTTAATTATCCGTTCAGGATGCGCGTGAGAAAAATCTTGACAGGCGCGCAAAGCCGGTGTAGGTTATCTGTATAATTAAAAATGTAAGGGAGCTTGGGATCATGAAGCAGCTTTTGGATGCGATGCTTTCGGCCCTGGAGCAGGGACAGGCGGTTGTCCTGTGCACGGTGCTGAGCGCTTCCGGCTCCGCTCCGCGCGGCGCGGGGGCAAAAATGACCGTGTTTGAAGACGGGAGCACAGCCGGGACCGTCGGCGGCGGCGCAGTGGAGCTGGAGAGCGCGCGGCAGGCCGCGCGCGTGCTGCAGAGCCGGCAGCCCGCTTTGAAGGAATACCGTCTTGCGCCGAATCCGGAGCAGGACCTTGGCATGATCTGCGGCGGAAGCGTTACGGTGCTGTTTCAGTGCTTTCTGCCGCAGAGCGGGGAGGCGCTGGCGCTGCTGCGCGCGGCAAAGGCCGCGCAGGAGGCGCACAGGGAGGCCTGGCTGGTTCTGCGCGTGCGCGACGGCGGCGCGGGAATCTATGACCGCGCGCAGGGCCTGCGTTTTCTGCGGGAGCTTCCGCCGGAGCAGCTGGAGGGAAGGCTTCAGGGCCGGCCAGTCTACGCGCCCGGAGAGGGACTTTATACGGAGCCCCTGACGCAGGCGGGCTGCGCCTATATTTTTGGCGGCGGCCATGTGGGCGCGGCGCTTGTGCCGGTGCTGGCGGGCGTGGGCTTCCGGGTGACGGTATTTGACAATCGCCCGGATTTTGCGCGCCCGGAACGCTACCCGGCGGCGGAGCGGGTCATTCTCGGCGATTATCTGCACATTTCTGAGAAAATCACCATCACGCAGAACGACTATGCGGCAATCATGACGCCGGGGCATCAGGCGGACCGGGAGGTGCTTTTCCAGGTGCTGCAGACGCCGGCATATTACATCGGCTGCATCGGCAGCCGCGGTAAGGTCGCAAAGACACGGGAATACCTGCTGGAGCGCGGCGTTTCGGAAGAAAATCTTGCGCGCGTTCACGCGCCGATCGGGCTGGAGCTCTACGGCCAGACGCCGGAGGAGATCGCAATCTCCATCTGTGCGGAGATGATCCGCTGCCGCGCTATCCGCGCGGGGCTGGACAAGCTGCATGCCCGCACGCCGCAGCCGCGCAGGGAGGAAGGAAGCAAATAGATGGAATATCCGAAGGTATGCCTGCGCCGGGGCGAGGAAGCGGCGATTTCCGGCGGCGCGCGGACGATTTATGAAAATCAGCTTGCCTGGGCGGACGATATCTGCGAGGACGGATGCGTGGCCGACGTCGTGGACAGCCGGGGCGGCTTTCTGGCGCGGGGCTTTTTCAATTCCAGGTCCAAAATGACCGTCCGGATATTGAGCCTGGACGAAGGCGAGGAGATTGACCGCACGTTTTTTGCCCGGCGGCTGCGCGCAGCCTGGGAGAACCGGCGCGCGCTCGGCTTTTCCGATTCCTGCCGCGTTGTGTTCGGCGATTCGGACGGCCTGCCGGGGCTGACGGTGGACAAATTTTCGGACTATCTGTCGTTTCAGATTGTATGCCTGGGGCTGGAGCGCTGGAAGCCGGTTCTGATCGAGCTGCTGGCGGAGCTGCTTGCGCCGAAGGGCATTTATGAACGCGACGATCTGGCCGTGCGGGAGAAGGAGGGCCTTGCGCCCTGCAAGCAGTGCGTTTACGGCTCGGTTCCGGAGGAGATTGTGATCCGCGAGCACGACGCGCGGATGCTCGTTTCGCTGGAGAACGGCCAGAAGACCGGGCATTTTCTGGACCAGCAGGAAAACCGCGGCCGCATCCGGCCCTATGCCAGGGGAAGAAGCGTACTGGACCTTTGCTGCTGCACAGGCGGCTTCAGCATCCACGCGGCGCTTTACGGCGCGCAGAGCGTGGAAGCGGTCGATGCGTCGCAGAGCGCGCTGGCGCTCGTGCGGAAGAACGCGGCGCTCAACGGCGTGGAGGCGCGCGTGACGACCACGTGCGCAAACGTTTTTGACCTTGCGCGCGCCTATGCCGACGAGGGGCGGCAGTACGGCCTTGTGATCTGCGATCCGCCGGCCTTCGCGAAGAGCCGTTCGGCACTGGAGGGCGCGTACCGCGGCTATAAGGAGCTGAACCTCCGCTGCATGAAGCTGACGCAGCCGGGGGGCTTCCTGGTTTCGTGCTCATGCAGCCAGTTCATGACGCCGGAGCTGTTTCTGAAAATGCTGCGCGAGGCCGCAGCCGACGCGCGGCGGCAGGCGCGAGTGCTGGAGACGCTGATGCAGGCGCGCGACCATCCGGCGTCGCTGCAGGCGCCGCAGTCGCTGTATCTCAAGGGCTATATTCTGCAGATTCTGTAACGGAAGGCTGCAGGGCGGAAGGGACGTGCACGGACGATGACGCTTGGAAAACGGCTTCTGCAGGCGCGGCTTGCCTGTGGACTTTCGCAGCGGCAGGCCGCGGGCGAGCGGCTGACGCGGAATATGCTTTCAAAGCTGGAAAACGATCAGGCGCTGCCGTCGCTGCCGGCGCTGCGCTACCTCGCGGAGGTCTACGGCGTAAGCGCCGGGGCGCTTCTGGACGGACCGGCGGAGGACGCCGCGCGGGCAAGGGCGCTTATTGCCGGGAAGGAATATGAGGCGTGTCGGAAGGCGCTGCCGGGTGCGGAAAGAGCGGACGCCGAGCAGGCGCTGCTCGGCGTCCGGGCGAATCTTCGCCTGGCGGCGCAGGCGCTGGAAAACGAGGATTTTGCGCAGGCCCGCGCGCGGGCGGAGGAGGGCCTTGCCTATCACAGCGCCGGGCTTTACAGCCTGGGCGAGGAGCGGCTGGCGCTTACGGCGCTTCTGGCCCGCGCGGCGCTGGAGCAGTCGCCGCAGACGGCGGAGCCTGCGCTTGCGGCATGCCGCGAGGCCTACCGGAGCTGCCCGGCGGAGGCGCGCTACCGGATGCTCTGCGCCCGGACGGAGCTTTCGGCGCACCGGCCGGAGCGGGCGGAGCGGGAGCTGCTTGCCATCCGGGAGCTGCCGGAGACGCTGCGCGCGGAGCACCTGCTGCTGCGCGCAGAGATTGCGCTGCAGCGGGAAAAATACGAGGCGGCGCTTTTGTGCGTGCGCCAGGCACAGGAGCTCGGGCCGGAGGGGCGGCTTCTGCAGCGGGAGCTTTACCGCCTGGGCGAGCGCTGCAGCCGCGAGCTGCAGGACTACAAGCTGGCCTATGAATATGCGGCGAAGCAGCTGAGCCTTGCAAAGCGCGAGGAACCGTAAAAAGATTTGCGCATATTTTTCCTCTGATTGCGGAAACTACCTCCGACACCAATTATCAGGAGGGAGTCTCTTTGAAATCAGTCAAAAAACCGATTCGTATTCTTTTTCTGGCGGCGCTGCTGGCGCTGAGCCTGAGCGGCCTTGCCTATGCGGACGATATCGCACTGGACAAGACCTGCTCCTACGCGCTGAGCGCAGATGCGCTCACGCAGGACACGCAGACGCTGCGCGGCGTATACGTGGTCAGCGCGCCCTCCGGCGCGGCGGCAGAGCTTCGCCTGGCCGGGCGGACGCTCCGCGCGGGCGATGTGATTGCGGCCGATTCGCTGGACGACATGCTGCTTGCGCCGACGGGGCTGATGGAGGGCGAGTGCGCGCTGGTCTACCGGGCAATTACGACGCAGGGCCTTGCCCCGGCGCAGACGCTGCGCTTCCAGATTCTGTCCGGCAGGAATCAGCCGCCGGTATGCGAGGATTCTACGTTTGAAACCTACAAG
>CAKUHJ010000051.1 GCA_934655935.1 uncultured Oscillospiraceae bacterium
TGAGCGAGGCCAGAAAGGCCTCCTGAGTCCGCTGGCAAAGCGGCTGCGGCTCCGCGGAATATAAATCCATAAAAATCCCCTCCGGCGTAAGACTATGCCGGAGGGGATTTGATTATGAGAGGCCGGTTACTCCATGCCCTCGAAGAAGGCCCGCATACCCTTGCAGGCCATATAGCAGTCGAGCTTTGAGACGACCTCGTACGGCGCGTGCATGGAAAGGACGGGAACGCCTGCGTCGATGGTGTCGATGTTGCGGTTGGCCATGAACATCGCCACGGTTCCGCCGCCGCCGGCCTCGTTCTTGCCGAGCTCGCAGATCTGCCAGAAGACGTTGTTTTCGTTCAGGAGCCGGCGAAGCTTGCCCACAGCCTCCGCCGAGGCGTCCGACGCGCCGGCCTTTCCGCGCGAGCCCGTGTACTTGCAAAGCGCGAGACCGTAGTTGAGGAAGGCCGAGTTGCGGCGCTCAAACACAGAGTCAAAGCTGGGGTCATAGGCCGCGGCGACGTCCGCCGAGACGCAGAAGGACTTTGCAAAGCACTCCCGCAGCGAAACGCCCTGCGCCTGACACAGGCGCTGCATGAACAGCTCAAAGGCCTCGCTCTGCATGCCGGAGACGCCGACGGAGCCGATTTCTTCCTTGTCGGCGAAGATGCAGACGCTGGTGCGCTGCGGCGTGTCCAGCTGCAGAAGCGCAAAGAGCTCTGCAAAGGCGCACACGCGGTCGTCATGGCCGTAGGCGCCGATCATGCTGCGGTCAAGGCCGACGTCGCGCGCGTTCAGAGCCGGTACGGCCTCAAGCTCTGCGGAGACGAAGTCCTCCTCCGTGACGCCGTATTTTTCATGCAGCAGGCGGAGCACAGAAAGCTTGACGCGGTCCGCGCCGTCGTCGTCCTTTTCCGGCCAGCTGCCGATCAGAAGATTCAGGGATTCCGAGGGGATGGCGTCGTTCAGGGGCTTTTTGCCCTGCTCGGCGGCCAGATGCGGCAGAAGGTCGGTGATGACCAGCTGCGGGTCGGACGGGTCCTGCCCGAGCGTGACAAAAACCTCGCTGCCGTCTGCGCGGAGAATCTTTCCGTGCAGCTCCAGCGGCACGGAAACCCACTGATACTTCCGGATGCCGCCGTAATGATGGGTTTTCAGGTAGGCAAGCTCCGCGCCGGAGGCCTGGAAGACGGGGTTGGGCTTGAGGTCCAGGCGGGGAGAGTCGGTGTGGGCCGCGGCGATATTCGCGCCCTCGCTCAGGGACTTTTCGCCGATGACGGCCAGCATGATGCCCTTGTCGCGGTTGGTGGTGTAAATCTTGCTGCCGGGACGGAGCACCATGCCGGGGCGGTACTCCGCAAAGCCGTGCTCCTCAGCCAGGCGGACCGCACTGACGACGCATTCGCGCTCCGTCTTTGAGCGGTCCAGAAAATCCTTGTAGCTTTCGCAGTAGGTGTGCATGGCGGCTTCGTCTTCCTTCGTCAGCCGGGTATAGCCGTTTTCCGGGCTATACAGAAGCTTTTCGCGCAGTTCCTGTGTCATGTTTCTGGTTCCTTTCATGATTTGATCTATAAGTTGCTCGGAGACCTGGACAAACGCCTCGCGGGAGGCGCTGTTGATAAGAATATGCGTGCAGCGCGCGCGGTAAAAATCGTCGGCCTTCTGGGCCTGGACACGCTGCCGCGCCTGCGCGAGCGTCAGCCCGTCGCGCAGCATGATGCGGCTCAGGCGCGTGGGGATATCCGCCAGCACGCCGACCGTCTGCTGGCAGAGCGCGCTCAGGCCGCTTTCAAAGAGATTGACGGCGTCGATGCCGAAAAGCGGCGCGTCCCGGCATGCGCGCAGCCGCGCCCGCACGGCGCGCCCGACGTAGAAAAAAACAATTTCATTGAGCCTTTGAAGCGCCTGCGGCTCAGAAAACACCTGCGCGGCAAGTATGCGCCGGTTCAGCGTGCCGCCGGAAAACGCGTCCGGGAAGGCCGCGGCCAGCGCGGATTTCATCTCCGGGTCCGTCTCCAGAAGCTCTCCGTAGAGCGCGTCGCAATCCAGCACCACACCGCCGCGGCGGCGAATGGCGTCCAGAAAGGTGGTTTTCCCGCAGCCGGTCGGGCCGGTAACGCCGATTACAAGCATGTGCTTACCTCGACGACGTGGAAGCCCGCCGCCTTTTTCAGCCGGTTCCCGACCGCAAGGCCGAGACCCTCCGCATCCGGGCACTGGGCGTAGATTTCCGTCACATGCTCATGGTCAAACTCCCGCAGCGCGTCGAAAACCCGCCGCGCCTGCGCGGCCTTGTCCGCGGCCGGGCCCAGCAGATGGACGCTGTGGCCCGCGAACATGGGCGCAAACTCCGTAAAGCAGATGACGCCCGCGCCGTCCGGCAGCCGCCGCCGGATTTCCTGTGCGGAGGCCTCCGGCGCGCCGGTAAAGACGGTCACGGGAGCCTTTGGTGCATAGTGGCGGTATTTCATGCCGGGCGCCTTCGGCTTTTCTCCGTCGGCGAGGCGGGAAACGACCGCCTTGTCGACCGCAACCTCGCCCAGAACCTCCCGGAGCGCCTCCAGCGGAAGCCCACCGGGGCGGAGAAGCCGGGGCGGCGTGACGGTAAGGTCTATGATGGTGGACTCGACGCCTACGCTGCAGGGGCCGCCGTCAAACACGCCGTCGATTTTCCCGTCCATATCCTCGCGCATATCCGCAAGGCAGGTCGGGCTGGGACGGCCGGAGGTGTTGCCGGAGGGCGCTGCGATGGGTACGCCTGCCGCGCGGATGACGGCGAGCGTCACCGGATGATCCGGGCACCTCACGCCGACGGTCTCCAGGCCCCCGGTTGTGCGCAGCGGCACGACGGGCTTTCTCGGCAGAATCATGGTCAGAGGCCCCGGCCAGAAGCGGGCCGCCAGCCGGCAGGCCGCCTCCGGAACGTTCTCACAGTAGCGCTCCAGCCAGCTTTCGTCCGGAATGTGGATGATGAGCGGGTTATCCTGCGGCCGGCCCTTGGCCTCAAAGATGTGCAGCACCGCCTGCTCGTTCAGCGCGTCCGCGCCGAGACCATAGACAGTTTCCGTCGGAATGCCGAGCAGACCTCCGCGGCGGATGATCTGCGCGGCGGCCTGAATATTTTCCTGCGTAAAATCGGTAAAATAAATGGTATTCAAGGCAAGAACCTCTTATTCCTGGCTGCTTTGCAGCTTTTTTGCCTGATCGGCGGTGACAAGCGCGTCAATCAGCTCGTCCAGATCTCCGTCCATCACGGCGTCAATTTTATACAGCGTCAGCCCGATGCGGTGGTCGGTCACGCGGCCCTGCGGGAAATTATAGGTGCGGATGCGCTCGTTGCGCATGCCAGTGCCGACCTGGCTGCGGCGCTCGGCGCTGACGGCGGAGTCAATGCGGGCCTGCTCGATCTCATAGAGCTTTGCGCGCAGCATCTGCATGCATTTTTCGCGGTTCTGCACCTGTGAGCGCTCCTCCTGGCAGGCGACCACAATCCCGGACGGACGGTGGATCAGCCGCACGGCGGAGGAGGTCTTGTTGATGTGCTGCCCGCCTGCGCCGGACGAACGGTAGACCTGCATTTCGATATCCTCGGGCCGAAGCTCTACCTCGGCGTCCTCCACTTCCGGCAGGACTGCCACGGTCGCCGTTGAGGTGTGCACGCGGCCGCCGGACTCGGTCTCCGGCACGCGCTGCACGCGGTGTACGCCGGATTCGAACTTCAGGCGGGAGAAGGCGCCCTCACCGTCGATTTCGAAGTCGGCCTCCTTGACGCCGCCGAGCTCCGTTTCGCTGTAGTTGAGCAGGTGGATGCTCCAGCCGCGCTTCTGCGCGTACATGCTGTACATCCGGAACAGCGAGTGCGCGAACAGCGCGCTTTCCTCTCCGCCGACGCCGCCGCGGATTTCCACAATCACGCTTTTTTCGTCGTTTTCGTCGCGCGGCAGAAGCAGCAGCCGAAGCGTCTGCTCCAGCTCCTCCAGACGCTGCTTGTTTTCTGAAAATTCCTGCTGGCAGAGCGCCTTCATTTCGCTGTCCAGCCCTTCGGACAGGAGCTGCCGGAGTTCGTCCAGCTCCTTCTGCGTTTTTTTATAGGCGCGGAAGGCGTTTACAACCGGCTCCAGCCGGCGCTGCTCCTTCAGAAGCTTTGACGCGGCCTTCGGGTCGGCATAGAAATCCGGCTGTGCGGCGCGTTCCGCCATTTCAAGATATCGTTCTTCCACAAGCTGCAGTTGCTCCAGCATAGAAACCCTCTCAGATTCTCAGACTTGTACGGAACTATCATACTCTATTTTTTCAGAAAGGTCAAATAGCTCTCGCGGAAACGGATATACTAAATGCGGAAAATGAGATGCGGAAACGAGGGATCGGATGAAAAAGCTTGTGAGCCTTTTGCTGGCACTGAGCCTTGGCGCGCTGCCGCTTCCCGCGGGCGGCGGCGCGCCGCCGGAGCAGGAAGCGGCGGAGGAAAAATATATCGCGCTGACCTTTGACGACGGCCCGTCCGGCGAGCTGACGCAGACGCTTCTGGACGGCCTTTCGGCGCGCGGCGTGAAGGCGACGTTTTTTGTCTGCGGCTACCGGGTGGAGCAATATCCGCAGACGCTGCGCCGCATTGCGCAGGAGGGGCATGCGCTGGGCCTTCACAGCTGCTGCCACGATTATATGCAGAATATGAGCTATGAGCAGGCGCTGGACGATCTGGCGCGCTGCGCCGAGACGGTGGAGCGCTGCTGCGGGGTGCGGGCGCGGCTGTTCCGGCCGCCGGGCGGACTGACGAGCCCAGCGCTTCTGGACGCGGCAAAATCGCGCGGCCTGCCGGTGATTCTATGGTCGGTCGACCCGATGGACTGGGACCGCGCACACCACGCGGGCGTGTACGAGACTGTGGTGCAGGACGCGTCGCCCGGCGCGGTCATCCTGATGCACGATCTGTTTGAAAATTCGGTTTCCTGCGCGCTGCGCGCAATCGATACCCTGCAGGCGCAGGGCTACCGCTTTGTCACCGTACCGGAGCTTGCCGCAAGGGCCGGAAGCGCGCTCACGCCGGGGACGGTATACCGAAGCTTTTCTTGACGGGACGCCCGCGCTGCGCTACAATAAGCGCAGCAGGAGGGATTCGCCATGGACAAAAAAGCGCTTCGCGCCGAAATCCGGGAGAAAAAACGCGCGCTCACCGAGCGGCAGATTCTCTGCGCCAGCAGCCGCCTGGCAGAGCTTCTTTACCGGCATCCGCTTTATCAGAACGCGAAAAGCCTTTACGCGTATCTCAGCTACAACCAGGAGGTGCGCACGCTGCCCATTCTTGCCCGCGCGCAGCGCGACGGCAAGCGCGTCGCCGTACCGAAGGTGTTCGGAGAGGAAATGCGCTTTTTGTGGCTGGACGATCTTTCCGCCGTCGCGCCCGGAGCCTACGGCATTCCGGAGCCGGTCGCCGACGCGCCCGAGGCGCAGGACGAGACGGCGCTTGTACTGATGCCGGGGCTGGCCTTCGACCCGCAGGGCCGCCGCTGCGGCTACGGCGGCGGCTTTTACGACAAATATCTTGCGGCGCACCCGCAGCATCCGACGCTGGCGCTCTGCTATGATTTTCAGCTCTATCCGCAGCTGGATACGGACGCGCATGACATTCCGGTGGACGCGGTGCTGTCCGCGCCGGTTACGGAGGAAACGCCATGAGGCTTCTTGCGCTTGCGCTGGTATGCGCGCTGGTGTTCCTGCTGTGCTTTCTGGTCGATCTGCTGATAAAAAGACTCCGCCGCACAAGCGAGCTGGAAAAGAGCAGGCGGACGGTCCGGCCCGCGCACAGGAGCGTGGTCTTCGGCCTGATTCTGGTGCTTGCGCCGGTGCTGGTGATGCTGCTGCTTTATCCGCCGGAGGGCGACGCCGTGCTGCTTGCGGGCAGCATTGCGGCGTTTATCATGGGCGTGATTCTTCTGGCGAGCTATTTTT
The DNA here is from genome assembly GCA_934655935.1 of uncultured Oscillospiraceae bacterium. Lineage (GTDB taxonomy): Bacteria > Bacillota > Clostridia > Oscillospirales > Oscillospiraceae > CAG-170. Next base: position 5,932 of record CAKUHJ010000051.1, read on the forward strand.
CCGTGGCTATTTATTATGACGACGAAAAATTCCTTTACCGCTCCCTGCGCGGCGGGAAAAAGGAATACCACTACAGCCAGATCCGCGGCCAGCGCTCGCTTCTGACGCGCGGCGGCGTCAATACCATCCTTTTTGTGGGGGACGATGCGCTGAACCTCTACAGCTCCATGGATAACCTCAACGCATTTCTGCGCACGGCCTTTTTCAAGTGGTGCCAGGTCAAGGGCGTCGACCCGGACAGCGTGGAAAATAATCCGCGGCTGTTCACCTGGTTCCGCGACCCGGACGAGCTGGGCGAGGAAGACGGCTGCACCGACAAATAACAGATGAACGCACAATGGCCCGGCGCGCTTCCCGGCTGGAATCAGCCTGGAAAGAACGCCGGGGCTTTGTTTACAGAAGCCTTCTGAGGTATTGGCCGGTGAAGCTCTGCGGGCAGGCTGCGACCTCCTCGGGCGTGCCCTGCGCGACGAGCATGCCGCCGCCGCTTCCGCCCTCCGGGCCAAGATCGATGATATGATCGGCGACCTTGATCACGTCCAGGTTGTGCTCGATGACAAGGACGGTGTTGCCTGCGTCCACAAGCCGCTGCAGAACCTCAATCAGCCGGTCGACGTCCGCCATATGCAGGCCCGTCGTCGGCTCGTCGAGAATATAGAAGGTCCTGCCCGTTGCGCGGCGGGAGAGCTCGGTTGCGAGCTTGACGCGCTGCGCCTCGCCGCCGGAAAGCGTGGTGGAGCTCTGACCAAGCTTGATATAGCCGAGGCCGACGTCCACCAGAGTCTGGATTTTGCTGCGGATGCGCGGCAGGTTTTCAAAAAAGTCCAGCGCCTGCTCGGCGGTCATGTCCAGAACGTCGGCGATGTTCTTGCCCTTGTAAAGGACCTCCAGCGTTTCGCGGTTGTAGCGCTTGCCGTGGCAGACCTCGCAGGGGACATAGACGTCCGAGAGAAAGTGCATCTCAATTTTGACCAGCCCTCCGCCGCCGCAGGCCTCGCAGCGGCCGCCCTTGGTGTTGAAGGAGAAGCGGCCCGGCCCGTAGCCGCGCGTACGCGCGTCGGCGGTCGCGGCGAACAGATCGCGGATGTCGGAAAAAAGACCCGTATAGGTTGCTGGGTTGGACGACGGCAGGCGGCCGATCGGGCTCTGGTCGATGCCGACGACCTTGTCGAGATATGCAAGCCCATCGATGCGGGTATGCTTTCCGGGTCGGGTACGGGCATGGTTGAGGCTGGAGGCAAGCTTCTTATAAAGAATTTCGTTGACCAGGCTCGATTTTCCGGAGCCCGAGACGCCCGTCACGCAGATCAGCTCGCCCAGCGGAATCGAAACGTCGAGATTTCGCAGATTGTTTTCCGCCGCGCCGACGATGGTCAGGCACTTCCCGCTTCCGCTCCGGCGCTGCGCCGGAACGGGAATTTTCTTTTCACCCGAAAGATATTTGCCCGTGATGGAGCGCGGCGCGGCCATGATATCCTGAAGCGAGCCTGCGGCGATGATTTCCCCGCCGTGCACGCCCGCGCCCGGGCCGACGTCCACGAGAAAATCCGCCGCGCGCATGGTATCCTCGTCATGCTCGACAACCAGAACGCTGTTGCCGATGTCCCGCAGGCGGCAGAGCGTGGCAAGCAGCTTGTCGTTGTCCCGCTGGTGAAGGCCGATGGAGGGCTCGTCCAGAATGTAGACGACGCCCATCAGGCTCGAGCCGATCTGCGTGGCCAGGCGGATGCGCTGGCTTTCGCCGCCGGAGAGCGTCGCCGCCGAGCGTGAAAGCGTCAGGTAGCGCAGGCCGACGGCCTGCAGAAAGCTCAGCCGGGAATGGATTTCCCGCAGAATCTGCTCGGCAATGACGGCAAAGCGCCCCTCGAGCTTCAGCCCGTCCAGGAATTCCAGCGCGCCGCTGACCGGCAGATCGCAGAATTCCATGATGTTCTTTCCGCCGACCGTCACGGCAAGCGGCAGCTCGGACAGCCGCCGGCCGCGGCACTTCGGACACGGCCGGTTGGACATGCATTCTTCCAGCTCCTTGCGCATGGCGTCCGACTGGGTTTCGCCCATGCGGCGCGAGACGTTGTTGACCACGCCCTCGAAGGGCCGCTCCAGCGTGCCGCGGCCATTGGCGCGCTCATAGTAGATGGTGAGCTTTTCCGTCCCCGTGCCGTAGAGGATGGCGTCCAGCGCCTGCTTTGAAAGCGAGCGGATGGGATCGGTCAGGGAGAAGTGATATTTTTTTGCCAGCGCCTCAAAGTACATCCGGGCGATGGAATCGTCGCGGAGATTGTTCCAGCCGCTGGCCTGAATGGCGCCGTCCAGAACAGACTTGGAATCGTCCGGAATGATGAGCGACGGATCGGCGACCAGCTGCGTGCCAAGGCCGGAGCAGACCGGGCACGCGCCCATGGGATTGTTGAACGAGAACATCCGGGGCGAAAGCTCCGGCATGGAGACGCCGCAGGCGTCGCAGGCGTAATTCTGAGAAAAGAGGGTGTCATGGTCGCCGTCAAGCTCGTTGAGGAGCACCAGCCCGCCCGCCAGGCCCAGGGCCGTTTCCACGGAGTCAGTCAGGCGGCGCGTCAGATCCGGCTTCATCACGAGCCGGTCGACGACAATTTCGATCTGGTGCTTTTTGTTCTTATCGAGCGGGATTTCCTCCGTCAGCTCGTAAAGGCTTCCGTCCACGCGCGCACGCGCGTAGCCGCCGCGCCGGGCGTCCTCCAGCACCTTCCGGTGCTCGCCCTTTTTTCCGCGGACCACGGGCGCGAGAATCTGAAATTTGCTCCGCTCGGGCAGCGTCATGATCTGGTCGACAATCTGATCGACGGTCTGGCGCTTGATTTCCCGCCCGCATTTCGGGCAGTGCGGCGTGCCGCAGCGCGCCCACAGAAGGCGCAGATAGTCGTAAATTTCCGTCACCGTGCCGACGGTCGAACGGGGATTGCGGCCGGTGGTCTTCTGATCGATGGAGATGGCGGGAGACAGGCCGTCGATCGAGTCGACGTCCGGCTTGTCCATCTGCCCAAGGAACATTCTGGCGTAGGAGGACAGCGACTCGATATAACGCCGCTGCCCCTCGGCATAGATCGTATCAAAGGCCAGGCTGGACTTTCCGGAGCCGGACAGGCCGGTCAGCACCACAAGCTTGTTGCGCGGAATGTCCACAGATACGTTTTTCAGGTTGTTTTCCCGCGCGCCGCGCACGCGAATGAATTCTTCCATTGCAGTTCTCTCCTACAGGATTCTGCCCGGGGAAGGCCGCCCCCGGGCGCGGATGCGTTACATTTCATTATAGCAGAAGCGGCATGGCTTCGCAAGCGGTTATCAAACAAAAGTTTTATAAATATTTTGCATTCCCGCTTGTTCGCTGTGTCGTATTTTGCTATAATCGGAAAAAGGAAGGGGGAATCCGTTGTGCGGAATCTGTCCAAGCTGCTGTTTCAGCGCGTCGTGGTAGTTTCACTGTCCATTCTGCTGCAGATTGCGTTTGTTTTGCTCAGCGCCTTTTATCTGAAGGACAACCAGCGCTGGGTCGGTGCGGTGATGACGCTGCTGTCCTGGATTTCGGTCATGCATATTATGTCCGGAAGAAACAATCCCTCCTACAAAATCGCATGGATTGTGCTGATTCTGGTTTTTCCGGTTGCCGGTATTACGATTTATCTGCTGTTTGGCGGCAACAAGACCTCCAGCCGCGAGAATAAGAAAATGGGCGCGATTGAGGCGGTCACGCTCAGAAGCCTCACACAGGACGCGCCGACGCTCGCGGCGCTTCAGGACGCAGGTCCGGCCTATAATCACGCCAGATATCTGCTGGAAGCGGCGCACTATCCGGTTTACCGCGCCGGTGAGACGGTATATTTTCCGGACGGCGAGAGCTGCTACACGCAGATGCTTGCGGAGCTGGAAAAGGCGGAGCATTATATTTTCCTGGAGTTTTTCATCATTGAAAAGGGCGTGATGTGGGACGGAATTCTGGAGATTCTGCACCGCAAGGCGCTTGCCGGCGTGGATGTGCGCGTGATCTACGACGATTTCGGCTGTATTACGCGCCTGCCGATGCGCTATGCGAAAAAGCTTTCTGAGCTCGGCATCCGCGCAAAGGCCTTCAACCCCTATGTGCCGATTCTTTCGGCGCGGCTGAATAACCGCGATCACCGGAAGCTCATGATCATCGACGGCAGGGCGGCCTTTACGGGCGGCGTCAATCTGGCCGACGAATACATCAACCGCACGCATCCGTATGGCCGCTGGAAGGACTGCGGGCTTCTGGTGCGTGGGCAGCCGGCATGGTCCATGACGGTCATGTTCCTCTCCATGTGGGACTATGTGGCCAGGCTGGAGGCGCCGGTGGAGGCCTTCCGGCCGCTGAACGTTCCGCAGGGCGAAGAGAAGGGCTTTGTGCAGCCCTTTGCTGACAGTCCCATCGACGGAGAGGACGTCGGCGCGACGGTACTGCAGAGCCTGATTTCCGGCGCGCAGCGCAGCATCCGGATTATGACGCCCTATCTGATTCTGGACGATAAGATGACGAGCAGCCTCTGCGTTGCGGCAAAGTCCGGCGTGGACGTGCGCATCATCACGCCGGGGGTCCCCGATAAGTGGTATGTGCACGCGGTTACGCGCGCAAATTACGAGGTCCTGACCGAATCGGGCGTCCGGATCTTTGAATTCCGGCCGGGCTTCCTGCATGCGAAGGTCTGCATGGTGGACGGGCAGAGCGCAATGGTCGGCACGGTCAATCTGGACTTCAGGAGCCTGTATCTTCATTTTGAAGACGCCGTGCACCTGCACGGGACGGACTCCATTGCGCAGATTGCCCGGGATTTTGAGGCGACGTTTCCGGAGTGCACGGAAATCACCTCTGCCCGCTGCCGCCATGTTTATCTGCACCAACGACTCGGCAGAACCCTTTTGCGGATGTTCTCGCCGCTGATGTGACAGGAGCGTATATGACACATTCTGCTTTGATTCTGGCCGCGCTGGTGCCGGCGGCGGTACTGCTGCAGCTGGTCTACCGGCTTGACCGGATTGAAAAGGAGCCGTCGGGACTTCTCTGGAAGCTGCTGGCCGCCGGGGCGCTTGGCGCGATGCTCGCGGCGCTGGGGGAGCTTCTCGGATTGCGGCTGCTGGCGCGCTGGCGGACGGGGCAGGCTGCGCTGCGTCTGGCGGTGCAGAGCTTTTTGCTGGTGGCGCTTCTGGAGGAGGGCGTAAAATACGCGCTGGTGCGGCTGCTGGCCTGGAAGGACCCCGCGTTCAATTACCGCTTCGACGCCGTGGTCTACTGCGTGTTTACCGCGCTCGGCTTCGCGGCGGTTGAAAATCTTCTCTACGTTGCGCTTTACGGCTTCTCCGCCGCGCTTTCAAGAGCCTTGCTTTCCGTTCCGGGACACTGCTTTTTCGCGGTCTACATGGGCCTTTGCCTGGCGGAGGCCAAGCAGGCTGCGTGCGTCGGCGAGGGCTTCCAGATGGACGCGCAGCTTAGATGGAGCCTGTTTGTGCCGGTTCTGCTGCACGGGTTCTGGGATTTTTGCCTGGGTATGCGCACGCTCTGGGCGCGGCTGCTGTTTTATGGCTTTGTGCTGATCTTTTTTGCAAGCGCGGTGTTTTCCCTGCGAAGCGCAGCGGAAAACGACGAGCGGCTGCCAAGGACAGAAGAATAAACGGCGCGGCTCTTCGCAGGAGGAGCCGCGCCCTTGCTTTGTTCACAAATATTTTATTTCTATAGGTATTGACATCCTTGGAAGACAGTGGTACACTGCGTTTAGCACTCAGAGATAATGAGTGCTAGCAATGCGGAAGAGGGAGTGAGAGTATGGAGC
>CAKUHJ010000052.1 GCA_934655935.1 uncultured Oscillospiraceae bacterium
GCCTCAGGCTGTCCGCAATTCCGGCAGCGCCCGGCGGAAGGAAATCCGTGATTTCCCCGCTTCTGATATTCAGCAGCAGCGGATAGCGGCACGGCGTCTGCGCATCGTCATAGCAGCGCAGGCGCAGGAGCACACGTTCCTTATCTCCCGCGACGGCGGACACGCTGCAGAAGCCCGGAAGCTCAGAATCGCGCGGGGTGTCGATTTCAAGCCCGTCCGGGCCTATGAAATAAGAAAACTCCGCCGTATGCGCAATGCCCTGAAACATGAACTCAAACCGCGCCTGCCGCTTTTCATACCGGGCAGGGTCCGCAAGAAACGCATAAGCCCCGGTCTGCCCGCTGCGGCACACGCGCTCTGTCAGAAGCGTCCACGCCTCGTCCGCAGAGGCCAGAAGCGTGAACACGCGCACGTGCTGCGCCGCTTCGGCCGAAGACGAATCCCTGGCCGGATTCTTTTCATATTGCGCAAAGAACTGCGCAAGCTCCGCCTTTGAGACCGCATTGGGCGAGAACAGGTCCCCGCTTCTAAGGGAAAACGTGTTCCGTTCATCCCCGCCTTCCGCATCCGCCTCGAAGCCCGCCAGCGCCTCCCGGCGCAGAGACTGCGCCTTAAAAAGGCTCTGCTCTTCGCTCAGGCCCGGAAACGCCGGACGAAGGCCCTCGTCCAGCGGGATGGACAGAAGGCTTCTTGCCGCAAGCCGGCCCTCCCGGTTTTCAAAGAGAAGAATCTGGTGCGTGTTCTCCCCGCCGCCCTGCGAAAGCAGATCGCCCTCCCAGACAAATGCGGCCTGCTGCGTCTGGGTGCTCCGGAAAAGGGCAGGCTCCGAAAGCGCGGGCGAACTCCAGTCCCAGAGCTGGAATTCCGCAGCCTCGTAGCAGATCAGCTCGCCTGAAAGTGCATACGCCGCCGGCCAGGCGTCCGCCGTTCTGCCGGAGGGCAGGTCCGTGCGCGCCGTCAGGCGGACGACATGGCCGTCTTCCAGCGTAAAAATCTGCAGTCGTTCCAGCCCGCTTCCGGCAAAGCCGTATACCAGGAGCTCCGGCTGGCCGTTCCGGTCCAGGTCCAGAAGCGGCAGCTTCAGAAGCAGATATTACGGAGCTCCCTCCGCAGTAAATAAAGTGTCCAGAGAAAATCGCCGGTAAAGGTCTGCGGCCGCGCTCCAGTCCGGCTCCGACGCCTGGGACTCTGCAGGCTGCAGGGCCGGTTCCGCAGCGCCTGCCTCCGGAGCCGGCGCCGCCGGAAGCGCGCTTGCCCCCGTAAAGCAGCAGAGCGTCGCGGCAATGGCGAGCGCAGACGCCGCCGCAGACGCCGGAAGGCTGCGTTTCGGCGCCGTCACAAGCGCCTCCAGCCGCTCACGCAGCGCGCGCTTGCCCGCCTGCATGGTCGTTGCCGTGCAGGTCGGGTCGGCCGCCGCAGCCGGGAGCGTAAAATGCAGCAGGGTCCTTGCGTAGACCTGCCGGTTCTCCTCGCCCAGGCGGTGCAGCGCCCCCTCGTCGCAGGCAAGCTCCGCGTCCTGCATGCTGAGCTCTGCCGCGAGCCATACCAGCGGGTGGAACCAGTAAACAGCCAGGCACACGCACCGCAGCGCCGACCAGATATGGTCGCCGTGCGCCCGGTGGACCTCCTCGTGCGCCAGCACGTGCACCAGCGCGTTCTTATCGAGAAAGGCCTCGCTTGTAAGATAAACCGCCGGCCGGAACAGGCCGAACAGACAGGGCGTTTTTACCGCGTCCGTCCAGTAGACCTTCTGCGCGCAGCTTACGCCGAGGCATTCGCGCCGCGTTCTTTTCAGCCTGCGGGCAAAGCGCAGATTCCCAAGCAGGAGCCACAGCCCGCACGCCGCCGCACCCGCAAGCCAGATATGCTTCGGCGTAAGCCGGGGCGCAGGGTGCTTTTCCTGCGGGCGCGCCTGCTGCGCAGGCGCGGAAGCCTCCGCCGGGGTCTCCGCCTCTGCCTGCGCCGCGCCGGTCTGCTGCGGCACAGCCGCCGCTTCCTGCGCGGCGGGCTGCCGCTGCGCATCCTGAATGACAGCCTGAAGCCGTACCGAGACATTTTCCGCCGCAAACGGCGCGTGGCCGAACTGAACCGGCACCATCAGCCGCAGCAGGACCAGCAGCCACAGCGCGTAGCGAAAACGCGCGCTGCCCGCCCTTTTCAGCGCGGTGCGAAGCGCCGCCACAAGCAGAATCAGCGCGGAGGAGGTCAGCAGAAAATTTATCATCCCGATTCCCCCGTTCCGTAGCAGAAGGCGTTCGGCACAGGCCTGCCCTGGCTCAGGGAAAGGTTCGCGCAGCGCGTGAGATATTCTCCGTCGTACCAGAGCATCATGCTCGCCCCGCCGTCCGCGTTGAGCGCCTGTACGCAGCCGTGCCGCTCAAGAATCCGCGCGCATTCGTTGATATCCGTGCCGAGGATGCCGGCCAGGTAGTTTCGCCCCTCGATGGCCAGCATCAGAATTTCATACCGGTCAGACTGGCCGATGACCGAGCGCGGATTGATCTCCACCCACCAGTCTGAAACCATTGCCTGCCCGTCGACAATGACCGCCGGCTCAAACTCCATCGCGTCCCGGCAGTCCTCGGAGACCGGCGTTTCGATCGGGCAGATATAGAGCCGGTCGTCCTTCCGGATTTCAAGCCGGCGGTAGCTGTGCCAGCTGTAATTGCTGTAGGGGTAATTCAGAACGGTATTCCCATGGCTCATGGAAAGGCCCGCAAGCATGCTGCCGTTGCCGTTGCCGATATTCCCCATGCTGTCGACGTCAATAAAGCCGCTGGCCGTCATCGCGAGCACCGCGCCCTCCTGCTGGGCAATGACGCCGACGGTCTGCCCATAGTCCGAAATCCCCTGGCCGACGCCCTGCGAATGGCCGATGGACAGCCTTGCAGGGTCCTTCGCAACCGCCAGAACCCCGCGATATCCGGAGCCCTCCACCCGGAGCAGAAGAATCTGATTTTTGGCGTCCACCGCCAGAACCTGCTCGTCCTGCACGGTGCGGATGCTGGTCCCCGTGTCGTCCAGCCCCGCCTCGTTGATCAGAATCGACTCCCAGCCGTTTTCCAGTGCCTCGGGATGCTCGGCAAGATAGGCCTCAAAGCTCTCTCGGTCCAGCTCCCAGAAGCGTTCGTAGAAAATCTCCTCGGGCGTTTTTTCGGGCTCCGGCTCCGTAAGATCCGGCTCCAAAGGCGCTGGGTTCTCCTCCCTCGGCGGTGTCTGCTGCGGCTGCTCCGTCTGCCAGGTCGTGCCAGTGCTCTGCTGCGCCTGGGCAATGCGCACGTATTTATCCGTCACCTCGCGCACCACGGATGCCGGGAGCAAATCCTCCGCAAGCCATCGGTGCCGCATGGTCGACATCGCCGTTGCGATATAGGCCTCGCGCCAATAGGATATAAACTCGTTTTTGCTGTAGCAAAGAAAAAAATAAGCGCCCTCCAGAAGAAGCAGCACGCCGAGCACAATCGCAAGCGTCCAGAGCGGCTTCTTCCTTTTCTGCCGCTTCTGCTTCCTTCTGAGATATTTTCCGCCCTGTTTCTGCGTCTGCACGCTTCAGCCCTCCAAATTGCAATTCCGGCCGCACCAAAAGCCGGCGCGCAAAAGCGCTCCGGCTCCGGTTATGATTATGAATTCTGATCCTTCTGCGCTTCGTCCGCCTGCTGAACAATGGCGTAGAGCGCGTCAATTTCCTCTCTGCTGAGAGACTGCTTTCTGGCGATGCTGGAGAGCATCATGCTCACGCTTCCGTGAAACACGCGGTTTAAAAAGCGCTCCGCAGCCGTCTGCTCCGCGTCGCTTCTTTGAAGCATCGGCGTATAGCAAAGCACGCCCGCCTGCTGCTCGCAGCGAACGAGGCCCTTTTCTGTCATCCGGCGCAGCATGGTCAGCGTGGTGCTGCGCGTCCAGCCGGCATGCGTCTGAAGCCACTGCACGCACGCGCGTCCCGTGCGCGGCGCCTGCGCCCAGAGGCACTCCATCAGCTTCCATTCCGCTTCGGTCAGGACGACGGGCTGATTCTGCATGAGAAACCCTCCTGTGTTTACAATGTAAACACAGGATAGCACAGGCTGTTTACTTTGTCAACAGCCTATTCGCGCAGATACTCCGCGATTGCCGCAAGCAGATCCGAAAGCTCCTGCCGGCTTACAGGACTCTGCGTCGTCGGCGCAGCTTCCTGCGCGGCGTCCGCGTCCGGTTCGCTTTCCTCCCGGGACGTCTGCGCCGCCGGCGCATCCGACTCCGGAGCCGCTGCTTCCTGTGCGTCCGTCTCCGGCGCATCCGTCTCCGGCGTCTGCGGAGCCTCCACAGCAAACAGCGTCAGGGTAAAGAAGCCCTCCGAGCTCTGCGCCTCCAGCGCGTACGCAGGCGTATCGCTTGCAAAGCAGGCGGAGAAATCCTCCGCATAGCCGGAAAGGACCGTCCCCTCTCCATCCGCGCGGGAAAGAAGGATTCTGGAATCCGCACTCAGCCCGCGCGCGCCCACCGCCAGCTCTGCGCTCTGCGAGGCTGTATTGAGCCAGAGGTCGTTCTCCTCGCCTTGCGCGCGGTTGCCGGAGATCGAAACCTCGTCGCTGAGCTCGAGCTTGCCGGCGCAGTAAACGCCGCCGCCGAGAAGGCGGTTGTCTGCTTCGCCCGCGCCGGTCGCCGCATTCCCGGTCACGCGCACGCCGCGCATCGCGCAGAAGGCGTTTTCCGCAATGACCACACCGCCGCCGTAGCGCCCGCTGTTTCCCGCAATGGTCAGTCCGTAAAGATACAGCTCGTTGTAATCGCCCACGCACAGCGCGCCCGCCGTCGCCCCGGAGATCAGGCCTGCCGCACTTCCCTTTTCACCGGCGGCAATGTAGCCCTCCTGCCAGGAAAAGCTGCCGTCGTCAAAGCGGCACAAGCCGTCCTCATCCAGATAGTACGCATGCCGGACGCCGGAGCCGCCGCAGTCTGAAAGATAGACGCGGGAGGGCTCCTGCTGCTCGCTTCCGACCGCAAGGTAGAGAATATAGCCCTCCGCGCCGTCCTGCAGCGCAAGCTTAAAGCCGTTCAGGCAGAGAAAAACCTCCTGCCCGCCGGCCTCCACGCGAAGCGGCTCGTCAAGATAGGTATCCTGCGTCAGATAATACGCGCCCGAGGGCAGCGCGCCGCCCAGGGTCTGAAGCGGCTCGTAGGTCACGCTCCGGCCGTCGGCGCAGAGAGTCTGCTCGCCGCAGCTGCAGTGCGTGTGTTCGCCGTCCTGCTCTGCAGCGGCGGTCTGCTCTGCCTGTGCGTCCGGCGCCGCAGCCGCTTCGCCGGTCTGCGCAGACGCGTCCTGCGTCTCGTCCTGCGCCGTATCCGCCGCCGCGGCCACCGCGCCGCAGGCAAAGCAAAGCGCGCAGACAAGCGCCAGAATTCTGATAAGCTTCCGTTTCATCTTGGCTCCTCCCAGCAATGTATCTGCAATGGTTTTACATCATTCTTCCGTTTCTGTCAACCAACGCCAGAAAGCTTCACAAAATCTTAAAAAAGAAGGCTCTGGCCGGGGCTTAAGGCCGCTCGGCTGCAAAAATCCCCGTGAACTGCGGCTTGTTCAGAATCTGCGCGAGGCGGTCGCACTTGCACAAAAAGAGATAGTACACATTCCTGCCGCAGCCGCAGAGGGATTCATAATTGGCCTGCCCCTTGGCGAGGATGAGGTTGCTTTCCTCCACGCAGCTGCAAAATTCCCCGCTGCAGCAGGAAAGCTCCGTCGCCGGAATGCAGCAGCCGCTGCCGATCACCCTGGCAATCCGGTCCATGCCCGCGGCGAGGGCGTCGGCCTGGGTGGCGTCGTTCTGCGCAGGGCCGCCGCGTACCCCATAATAAATTTCAAGCCCCGGATACTGCCGCCGCAGCTGCTCCACCAGCGGCACGTCAAAGACGATTTCTCCCGCATTGTCGCCGATGATGAGCGCCTGCCGCGCCTGCGCAAGCTGCGCGCAGAAGCGCGCATAGACCGCCTCGTCCAGCGTATCGAGCGGCGTTTTTTCCAGCACGGAGCGGAACTTTTCCCGGATTGTGTCCTCGCTCAGCACCGCAAAATCCAGGATATTGCCCGCTCTTGAAAACTTCAGCGCCATTTTGAGCGGATCGTCCGCCTGCAGGACCTGTTCGCGCACAGCGGGCAGCGCCTCCATGGACCACTCGTTCGCGCGCCGCTTGACGTCCGAAAACAGGTCGCTCAGGCCCAGGCATTCCTTTGCCGCCTGCTCAAAAAGCGGCACACACCAGGACGCGGACACACCCTCCGGCGCGTCCAGAATCGCCTGCAGAACCCGCCGTATAAAGGCCATATCCCGTTCGTCGTTCGGCCGCCCGGACGTCAGTTTTGCCTGCCGCTCTACCATGCAGGCCACGCATCTTGCATCCATCTGCATGAGAAATCCCTCCGCTTCTGTGTCTTGATCTGTATCATAGCACGTTTTTCGACAATTCGTCAATTGCCATCCTGGATAAAGTGTGCTATGATATCGGAACATGTCAGAAAATGATCTGGAGATTTTTCAATGAAAAAGCTGAAAAAAACCTATACCCGGGCCGCGCAGATTTCCCTTCTGGCGCTGCTTGTGCTGATGCTTGCAGGCTCGTTTGCCGATCTTCCGCTTTCGCGCGCCGTCTATCCGGGCCGGGAAAGCTCTGTGGGCCAGTTCTTTGCAGCCTTTGGCGAGCTCCCGGCCTTTCTGCTCATCTCCGGCTGCGGCGTGCTGCTCTTCGTCATCCGCACGCGGCTCCGCAAAAGCTTTGACAAGCTTTTTATTGCCGTGTCTGTATTTCTGGTCGCCGCGGGAATCGCGCTGGCGGTACACGAGGCAAGCGACAATGTTCCCGCGCTTCCCAAGGCTGTGGCTCTGCTGGTGGTCGTCTTCTCCACGGTCATCGGAAGCGTATGCCTGCTGCTGCTTTCGCGCGGCTGCCAGGCAAAGACGGTTGTGCGCTTCATCTGCACGGTTCTGTTTGTAACCATCGGAACCATGCTGCTTGTAAACATCATTAAGCTTCCCTGGGGCCGGGCCAGAATGCGCCTGATTGTCTCCACCGGAAACGAGAGCTATTTTACCCCCTGGTGGAAGGCCGGAACCGCGCTCAAGGACATGCTGGTTGCAAACGGCGTATCGCCCGATGAGTTCCGTTCCTTCCCCTCCGGCCATACGGCCTGCGCGGCCTGCGCGTGCCTTGCGATTCTTTTCCCGACGCTTGGCAAGCGCTTCCGCGGGCGCGAATGGCGCTGCTTCGCCGCAGGCGTTCTCTGGACGCTGCTTGTGGCCTTCACGCGGATTCTCATGGGCGCGCACTTCCTGACGGACGTTACGTTCTCGTGCCTGGTGGTGCTGGGCATGAGCGTACTCGGGATCTGGCTGTTTTATTTCAACGCCTCTGTTTCCCGCTTCGTCTGGCGCTTCGTGTCCGGCTGCGCCGACCGCCCGGAGAAACGCACGGAAGCATAAAAATCAGCAGGTTCTTTCCGCTTGATTCCGGAAAGAACCTGCTTTTTTATCTTTTTCAATATACGCCTGCAGGGCTGTTTCTCAGAACAGGGCATCCATCGCCTGCAGCGTTTTTTCTACCAGCTCGTCGCCGCCCTCTGGGCCGACCATCGTGCTTACCGGCTTGGAGCCGTAGCTGCCGCCATCCACCGCGATCTGCGTGGGAAGGTAGCCGCCCTTTGCGTTGGAGGACAGCTGCACAATAAACGCCTGCTTTGCCCTGCAGCGGGCCTTCATCCGATAAGAGAAGTCGACATAGAGTTCAAACGGGTTCGTGGCAAACACGGCCTGGCCAAGCCGGAAAACAAAAATCGGGAAGCAGAAGCGCGTGGTTTTCTGCTGCAGCTCCCAGCGGTTGAGATAGCCGATATCCGTAAAGCAGCGGATCATCTCCGCCTCGCTCAGCTTCTGCCCCGGCGCAAGCGAGGCCTTGACCGCGTCAATCCGCGCCCGCGCCTCGTCCACATCCTTCTTGTCCACGATCCGCAGCGCCACATCCATTTCAAAGCAGTTCGTGCGGAAGACCGGACGGGTCTGGACCTCATTGCGTGCGGTTTTATAGCCGCGCCGGACTGCGTCGCAGATGCGCGCGCCGATCTGTTGGCACTCGCGCAGCATGTCAAAGCTGCGGAACACCTCGGTCTCCTGTGCATTCCAGACCTTCAGCTCCCGCTTGTTGTCCTTGGAAATGCGCACAAGGTCCAGCGGGTTCTGGTCTCCGGCTGCGCCGCAAAGCGGAAGAATATAGATATTCCCCAGCTCCTCCCGGATCTGGCTGCGCGCCTCGCCCCAGTAGTCTGCGGAAACAAAGCAGTGCAGCTCGTAGACCTGGCTCGGGCACGGAATGCAGACCGCCGCGCCGGTCAGCGCACCCTGCGCGTCAAACGTATAAAGCATATCCGCGGAATGATCGGACGAGCCCTCGTAGCCTAAGAAGTTGCTGTCCGAGCAGGTTCCGTACATTCTGGACTCGCGCTTTCCGTTCACAAGGAACTGCGGCCGGCGGTTGAAGGCCACGGCAGCGTAATCATGCGCCATGGCGACGCCGCCCGGCCTTCTCGCGTTCCAGGCGTCCTCGATCAGCTGCACCATCTTTTCAATGAAGAACTCCTCAAGTTCTTCGTCCTTGATGATATCCTCCGGCTCCTCCGGCTCTGGGCAAAGCTCGCCCAGAACGCTCTTAAAGTACACCTCAAGCGTCGTGTTCTTCGTGAACATGGTGGAGTTGTGCGTATGAATGGCGTTGAAGACCACCTTTTTCTTGTCCAGGCCCTCCGCCTGAATCCGCTCGAGAATCCGCGCAATGTGCATGGTCGGCACGCCCGGCATATCGCACGAAACCATGGTCATCTGCTCCGCGCCGTTGTCCAGGACCAGGCAGGTCGCCGTCAGCGGGTCGTGCACATAGGTTGAAATTCTGGAATAGAGCTGCCCGATCACATAGAACGGACGCTCGGGGGTAATGTCGGTCTGTGCCCAGCCGATCTGAATTCTGTTTTCCATAAAAGCCACTCCTTTGCCTCAGAAGCAGATTTCCGCTTTTCCGTCTCCGGTGTAGGAAACAAGCTCGCGGTCGCTCATAAACGCGTCAATCGCGGCAAAGTATTCCTGCTTGCCGGCATAGGGCGCGCGGTAGGCCGCGACAACCTCCTTTGCCTTTCTGGCCCCGTCCTTCAGAAGCTCATAGGCAAGCAGCAGCTGGCCCTGCGCGGAGTTGACGCAGGCCGTCTCCACGTTGACAATATGGTAGTCGTCTCCGTGGGACTTTCCGGCGGCGCCCGCGATATGCGGGTGGATACAGGGCATGATGCAGCTGATATCGCCCATATCGGTACAGCCGGTGGTCCAATCGTCCGTCACCTTGACGTTCTGCGCGCCAAGAAGCTCCGTCATGCATTCACCCGCCAGCTTTGCCAGCTCCGGACTGTTGACCAGCGGCGCATAGCCGGGCCGGTCGCTGACGCTGACCTTCGCGCCCAGTGCCAGCGCGCCCGCGGCGAGCGCCCGGTTGACCTTACAGTTTGCCTCGGCAATGGCCTGCAGGCTGGCGCCGCGGATATAGGATTCCAGATCCGCCTCAGAGGGAATGATGTTGACGCTCGCGCCGCCCGCCGTCATGATCGGGTGAATGCGGATATGCTCGTCGTCCCGGAGCGTTTCGCGGATGGCGTTGATACCCTGCAGCCCGAGCGTTGCCGCGTAGAGCGCGTTGACGCCCTTCTCCGGACTTCCTCCTGCGTGCGCGGCGACGCCCTCATAGCGGACGCTTTTGGCCATGCAGCCGTTCTGGCCGCGGTGCACGTCGAAAATGCAGTCCGTTCTCGTGCTGGTATGGAACATATAGGCAAGGTCGACGCCGTCCATATAGCCGCGGTAGATAAACTCCGTCTTTCCGCCGAGATAGCGGATCACGCCCTTTCTGCGCAGCTCATCGCGGAAGGCCACCTCAATCAGCTCCTCCGCAGGTACGAGCATCAGGCGGATGGAGCCGCTCATGCCGTCGAGCGCGCCGGGCTCCTTCAGCGCCAGCGCAATACCGGCCATTGCCGCGCACTGCGCGTGGTGGCCGCAGGCATGCGCGCAGCCGTCCACCGCCTGGAAATGGTTCGGCGCGCCCAGCGCGTCCATCTCCGCCATAATCAGAAGCTTCGGCCCCGGACGGCCCGTATCCAGATCGGTATAGAAGCCGGGAATGTCGCCGGCCTTTGTCAGCTGATAGCCGGCGCCTTCAAAAAGCTTCTGCATATAGGCTTCCGTTTTCCACTCCCGGAAGCCGGTTTCCGGGTGCGCCCAGATATAGCGCTCCGCCGCAAGAATTTCATCATGATGGCGCATTACGAGTTCCTGAAAAAACCTGGTTTTCATTGTGCCTTCCTCCCTCTTGTCGCAGAGCGTGCCCTGCGCGGATACCTGGTACCAGCATACTTCGGATTGGACGAAATTTCAATTGCATTTTTTCGGAAAAAGCTGAAACATTGCGTTTGAAAAGCATTTCTTTTTGCGCCCGCCTGTGCTAAGATGGAGGTCAAATAAACGGGAATGAAAAGAGGCTGATTTTTATGATTCTTTCCGACCGCCCGCAGCTGCGCGGGGAAATCTCCGTCCGCTGGCTGACCATCGCGTGCTTTGAAATCCGGATCGGCGATTTTACCGTTGTGATCGATCCCTGTGTCGGCGAAAGCTGGAACGCGCCGTTTGACGCCTCCGTCCTCGACCGTGCGGACCTGATTCTGCTTTCGCACACGCATTGGGATCATATCACGGACCTGAAATATCTCATGGACCGCTTCGGCTGCCCGGTGCTCTGCGGCGAGCTGAGCGCGCCCGCGCTCATCCGGATGCTGAACGCCAACCCCCACGACGTCTATCCCGTCACGCCCAATCTGGAGCTTGACTTTGAGGCCGTCCGGGTCAAAGCGCTCTTTGCCCGCCATACCAACCAGCACCGCACCTATGCCGAGCTGAACGACCCGGCGCACCAGCGCCCGTGGGTCAACACACAGGAGCGGTTTACATGCGGCTTCTACGGAGATCTGGAGTACCGGGATTACCTGATTACCACACCCTCCGGCGTCAAGCTGCTCTTCTGGGGCAGCAACAACTCGCCGGAGCAGCGCGCCATTCTCCGCAGCCTGAAGCCGGACGTCGCGCTGATGCAGTTCACCAAGCAGACGCCGGAGGACCTCGCCGCCCTGGCCGAGGCCGGAAGCGTCAAGGTGCTCATTCCGCACCATATGGACCTTGCAATGAAGGACGAGGAATACCTTCCCAGAATTCCGCTTCTGGAGCAGGCGGTCCACGCCCGCGTGCCCGGCTGCACCGTCGTCACGCCGGAGCGGCTGAAATGGTACCATATGGGCTTTTCCGTCTGGTGCTAACCGGACCAGATATAAAATCCGCCGGAGCAAACGCTCCGGCGGAACAGCGTGTCGAAAAAGCCTTTTCGCCCCGCTGAGCCCGGTTTTCTGAACTTCAAAAAGTTCAGAAAACCGCTTGAT
>CAKUHJ010000053.1 GCA_934655935.1 uncultured Oscillospiraceae bacterium
GAATGCTGACAAGCGCAGTCAGAAGCGCGCCTGCGAGGACGATATAGACTGCGGCCCTCCGCTTTGTGACGGCAAACAGGATGTAGCCGATGAGCTTGACAACCAGCAGTACGGCCATGGCGAAAAACGCAGGCAGGTAGGCCTCCACGGTCTGGATCATGGCCTGCATAAGCGAGGCCATCGGCGCAAGCTCCTCAAAGGCCTGGACGGACGTAAGGTAAAAGTCCTGAAAATAATACAGCAGCAGCGCGCAGACGCTCCCAAACGCATAGTAGCCGGCAAGAATGGCGCAAAGCACGACCCAGAACATCAGCCCGCCCTTCAGATGGACGCGGCCGGAGATCTCGTCGCGCCA
This sequence comes from uncultured Oscillospiraceae bacterium, assembly GCA_934655935.1. GTDB lineage: Bacteria > Bacillota > Clostridia > Oscillospirales > Oscillospiraceae > CAG-170. Next base: position 356 of record CAKUHJ010000053.1, read on the forward strand.
GACGGCGGGGCGGTCCTGCGGCGGCTGCGGGGCGGGGGCAGGCGCCGCAGGCACTTCGCGCGCGGGCGCAGAGGTATAGCGTCGGACCAGCGCGCCGCAGTCCGGACAGATCAGGACGTTGTCGTCCACCTGCTTGCCGCAGTTATAGCATGTTTGCATAAGGTACCTCCTGAATGGTTTCCGCGCGGTTCAGCGCGTCCAGAAGCGGCGGCAGCTCCAGAAGATCTTCGATCACGAAGTCGCAGCGGGAGTCCTGCGTGCCGCGCCTGCCGTAAAGGCAGGTCGGAATGCCGGCGTTCCGGCCGCCCTGCATGTCGGAGGTCAGGCTGTCGCCGACCATGATGGAGCGGGAGCGGTATCTCTCTCCGATGATGGAAAACACGCGGTCATAGAACTGTTTTTCTGGTTTTTTGCAGTTCAGCTGCTCGGAGATGAATACGCCGTCAAAATAGGGGAGCATGCCCGAGCGCGCAAGCCGGCGCTGCTGCGCGTAGGTATCGCCGTTTGTCAGCACAAAAATCCGATAGCGCCCGTGCAGCGCGGCAAGAAGCTCCTCGCAGTGCGGCATAAAATTCTTCCCCTCCGCCAGCGCGTGCAGATAATCCTGGTTGAAGCGGACCGGGTCTGCCTCAATCCCGGCGGCCTCAAAATAGAGCCGGAAGCGCTCGGTATAGATTTTGGATTTCTCGATTTCGCCGCGCTCAAAGGCCTCCCACATGGCGTTGTTGAAGGTCTCATAATGCGCCATCTGCGCCTCGCCGAATGCGAGGCCGAGCGCGCCGAAAGTCTGGACAAGCGCTTCGTAGGAGCTTTTCCGGAAATCAAACAGGGTATCGTCCAGATCGATCAGGACGGCTTCTATCTTCATGCTGGGTCCTCCGTGCTTTTGTTTCGGACTTTATTATAGCACGACGGAAGAAAATATGCTACAATTAGAATTGCGTCAGCTGACAAGGGTGCACACGGTTTTTCACGGGGCAAAACAACGTCTGGCGTCGTGATCCTCGTAGGTGGGCGTCAGCCCACCTGCCTCGTCTGCCTGGCCAGCCGCCGTTTATCCTCCGTGAAAAACTCTGTAGGACTTGCCGACCGGTCTGGAGCGTTGTCTGCAAGGCAGAGGACGAAGGCATACTGACGTATGTCAAGGACGATCACGCAGCAGACGGCGGTCCAGGCCGGTCCGCAAGCGTATGCGCCCTTGTCAACTGACGCTTGCAAAACACAAAAGGAGCCAGGCTATGCAAACCATTTCACAGCTTCTTGCGCAGGAGCTTTCCTGCAGAGAAGATTATGTAAACAATGTAATCCGCCTTCTTGACGAGGGCAATACCATTCCCTTCCTTGCCCGCTACCGCAAGGAGGCGCACGGCGGAATGGACGACGCCACGCTTCGGACTCTGTTTACGAGGCTGAATTATCTGCGGAATCTGGAGGCCCGCCGCGAGGAAATCCGCAAGGCGATTGAAGGGCAGGAAAAGCTGACCCCGGAGCTTGCACAGGCGCTGGCTTCGGCGCAGACGCTTGCCGAATTGGAAGATCTGTACCGCCCCTATAAGCCAAAGCGCCGCACAAGGGCCTCCATCGCAAGAGAAAAGGGCCTGGAGCCGCTGGCGGACGAGATCTTTGCCCAGCAGCCGGACATGGCGGAGCCGGAATTGCTTGCGGAAGATTATGTAAACGAAGAACGCGGCGTTCTGAGCGTGGAGGACGCGCTTCGCGGCGCTTCGGACATTCTCGCGGAGCGTCTTTCAGACGACGCCGGAATCCGGAAGGAGCTCCGCGGGCTGATGCGCGCGCGTGCAGGCGTCGTCTCCGCTGCGGCAAAGGACGCGGAGGACTCGGTCTACCGGCTGTATTATGCATTCTCTCAGCCGGCTGCAAGGCTCCAGAGTCATCAGATTCTGGCCCTGAACCGGGGCGAGCGCGAGGGCTTTCTGAAGGTCGGCATTGATTTTGACCGGGCGTCCGCCATTCAGCTGCTCCGGAAAAAAGCGGTCCGTCCCGGCTCGCGCGCGATGCGCTTTCTGGCGGCGGTCTGCGAGGACAGCTATGACCGCCTTCTTGCGCCAAGTCTGGAGCGGGAGCTGCGCGCGGCGCTGACAGAGCAGGCAAACGAATCCGCAATTCACAATTTTGCCCTGAATCTGCGGCCGCTTCTGATGCAGCCGCCGGTGCGCGGCCACGTGACCATGGGCCTGGACCCCGGCTACAGCCACGGCTGCAAGGTTGCGGTGGTGGATGCGACGGGGAAGGTTCTGGATACGGCGGTCGTCTATCCGACCTTCGGCCAGCGGCAGAAGGAGGAGGCCATCGCAAAGCTGACGGCGCTGATCCGCAGGCACGGCGTGGAGCATATCGCCATCGGCAACGGAACGGCCTCACGGGAAACGGAGGCTGTGACGGCGGAGCTGATCGGAAGGCTTGGCGGCGGCGTGAGTTATATGATCGTCAGCGAGGCGGGCGCGTCCGTCTATTCTGTCTCCAGCCTCGCAGCGGAGGAATTTCCGCAGTTTGACGTCAACCTCCGCTCGGCGGTCTCCATTGCCAGGCGGCTGCAGGACCCGCTGGCCGAGCTGGTAAAGATCGACCCGAAGGCCATCGGCGTCGGCCAGTATCAGCACGATATGCCGGAAAAGGAGCTCAGCGAGGCGCTTGAGGGCGTGGTGGAAAGCTGCGTCAACGCCGTCGGCGTCGACCTCAATACGGCCTCCGCGCCGCTTCTGCGGCAGGTTTCGGGCCTGAGCGCGGCGACGGCAAAAAATATCGTCGCCTACCGGGAGCAGAACGGCGCGTTTACGGCGCGGCGGCAGCTTCTGAAGGTGCCGAAGCTTGGCCCCAAGGCCTACGAGCAGTGCGCAGGCTTCCTGCGCGTGCCGGACAGCCCGCAGGTGCTTGAGCGCACGGGCGTCCATCCGGAAAGCTACAAGGCGGCGGAAAAGCTGGCGGAGCTTCTGGACTTTTGCCTCAGCGACGCCGGAACGCCGGCAATGGCGCCGCTCGGGCAGAGGCTTCGCGACTTTGGCGCGGAGAAGGCGGCCGCGGCCTGCGGCGTCGGCGTGCCGACGCTGATGGACATCGCAAGAGAGCTGGTAAAGCCGGGGCGCGACCCGCGCGATGAGCTCCCGGCGCCGATTCTCCGGACGGACGTGCTGGAAATGAAGGACCTGAAGCCGGGGATGGTGCTTTCCGGCACGGTGCGCAATGTCATTGATTTTGGCGTCTTTGTCGACATTGGCGTCCACCAGGACGGGCTTGTGCATATTTCTCAGGTCTGCGGCCGCTTTATCCGGCATCCGTCCGAGGCGGTCTCCGTCGGGGATGTGGTGAAGGTGCGCGTGCTGGAGGTCGACGAGAAGCGGGGGCGCATCAGCCTGAGTATGAAGGATGTGCAGTAATGCTGTCAAATTATGAAAAAACGGCGCGCCGGGCCGCAGAGGCCTTTCTGCGCTACGACGTGCAGGAGATGGCGCAGAAGTTTTCCCTGCACTATGACGGCGCCTTTCTCTACCTGACGTTTTTGTCTGCGCCCTATCGTGTGAGCTGCGAAACGGGGATTGTGGAATGCCTCCAGGACGGGCGCGCGGTTCCGGCGGGCTTTGACGAGAGCATGACCATTTACGATGTGCTCTGCGACGCGAAGCCCGGCCACAGCCTTTCCGGCAGATTCTGCCGCATCAACAGCGTGCGCGGCGTCGCGCAGACGGCGGGGCTTGGCGAGGGAATGCTGGAGCCGCTTGCGCGCAGCTTTGACCGCGCGCCGCAGGCCTTCTGCCGCGCGTGCCGGATGCTGGGCGGAATCCAGCTGACGGGCGCGGACGCGGCCTACCAGCTGCCGCTGTTTCCGTTTTTGCCGGTGGAGCTTCGCTTCTGGCATTCGGACGAGGAATTTCCGCCCAGCCTGCAGCTTTTATGGGACGAGAACATTCTGCAGTACATGCGCTATGAGACAACCTATTATGCGGCGGGGCACCTGATGCGGACGCTGCAGCGGCTGGCGGGGGAAAAATAAAGCAGGGCCGGAGCAAAACGCTCCGGCCCTGAGACTGTCGAAAAACTATGATCTGCAGCTCTACGACTGAGCAGCGGGGGAAGTGTGAAGGGGGCAAAAAGCCCCCTTCGCGTTCAATAAGGCGGTTTTCTGAACTTTTTTAAAGTTCAGAAAACCGGACTCAGCGGGGCGAAAAGACTTTTTCGACACGCTGAGGGCCGGAGCAAAACGCTCCGGCCCTGTTCCGTTATTCGGTCATGATGCTGATGATTTCACGGTCGGTTCCGGACATGCCGATGCGCCCAAGCCGCCCGACGTTCCGGATGGTATTTTCCACCCCGGAGGCGACAATGCCGTCCCCACCATAGAACTGCTGGTCATGGCGGTACATTTCATAGCCAAAGATTCCGGCCTCCACAGCCATGGCGATCTTGGCTGCGCAGGAGGATTTTGCGCCGTCGCAGACGATGCCGGAGGTGATGGCCAGCGCGTTTACCACGGTGTGAATGATTTCCTCGTAGCCGCCGCCCTGCAGGTACGCAATACCCGCGCCCGCGCCTGCGCCCGCGCTCACCGCGCCGCAGTAGGCGGAGAGGCGGCCAATACCGGTTTTCTGATGGAGTGTGGCGAGATTTGAAATCAGCAGCGCGCGGTAAAGCTGCTCGTCGCTGCAGCCGAGCCCCCTGGCGTACTCCATGACCGGCAGGGAAGCGGTCATGCCCTGGTTGCCGCTGCCGGAATTGATCACGACGGGAAGCTCACAGCCGTTCATCCGCGCGTCCGAGCCCGCGGCAGCCGCGGCCTTGGCCCGGCAGCGGAGCGTATTGCCGCCCTCGGCAAGCAGGACCTTCCCGATGTTTGCGCCGTAATTGCCGCGCAGGCCCTCGTCTGAAATGGCCCGGTTCAGGCGCATCTGGCGGTCGAGGAGTTCTTTGACGTCGGAGAGCTCCGCAGTCTGCGCGAAGTCATAGATATCGCGCATGTTCAGAAGCCCGTAGTCCGGCGCGCCGGGCTCCGGCTGCCGGGGCGCGTCGCCGCGGCGGTCAAGAAGAATTTCACCGTCGCGCGAAATCAGGATGATATTGGTGTGAGAATCGGCAATGCGGACGCAGGCCTCGTGCGCGCCGGAAAACACGCGCACCGCAATATCCAGAAGGTGGCCGCTGTCCGCCGAACGGACGGAAATCTCCGTCTGGTCCAGATATGCACCCAGCTGCGCCTTCTTCTCCTCCGGGACCTGAGAGATGACCTGCAGGCCAAGCATTTCATCGCCGGCAAGCATGCCGATGCCCGCCGCCGCGGCAAGCCCGCGCCGGCCGTTGGTGTTTGGCACAATCACGCTTTTGACATTTTTAATGATATTCCCGCTGGCGGTGAGCTCCGCGCGCTGCGGAAGGCAGCCCAGAACGGCGCGCGCCTTCGCCGCGCAGTAGGCCACGGCAATCGGCTCTGTGCAGCCCATGGCCGGGACAAGCTCACGCTTCAGAATCGCAACATAGGTCTGATAGGTAAGGCTGTTTTGTTCCATAGACTTTGTCCGCCGCGGCTGCGGCGGCTCCTTTCTGCCATTCAGCGGAGCTTTTTCACTTCCGCATGAAGCTTTTCGTTTTCATCCTGCAGCGCATCGAGCTTCTTGTTGACCGGCGTCAGCTGCTTTTTCAGCTCCTTTGCGACGATTTTCCGGTAAAAGCGCCGCCGCGCCCAGACCGAAAGCAGTGAGACGACCGCCAGCGCGCCGCCCAGGACGAGCGTCGCCTGCTTCGGCTCGATTTTTGAAAGCGCCTTCAGGGGCGCCGCTTTTTTTGCGCAGCCGGTTCGCTGCCGCAGGGCAAGCGTCCTTTCGGCTTCTGGCTGTGCGTTCTGCTGGGCGAGCGTCTTTGCAAGCTCCATCGCCAGCTCCAGATCCTTTTGCATGGAAGTTCCTCCTTTTGCTTTATACAATGATGCAAACTGCGGCAAAGCAGCCCTCCGGCGCGGCAAGCTCCAGCGCCGCCGCGCCCGGAAGGTCCGGACGGTCTCCGTCCAGATGCACGCAGAAGCTTTCAAGCGGACGGCTCAGACCCTCGCCGGTAGCCTTCAGATAGCTTTCCTTGAGGCACCACAGGCGGAAAAAACGCGTGCGCCGCTCGGCATCGTCCTGCGCGGCGGAAAGAAACGCGCGCTCGTCCGGGTGAAAGGGAAAGGCGCCGCTGTGCGCCGGGAGATGCGCGCCGCTTTGAATATCGCAGCCGACCGGCGCGGCGGCAAAGGCCGCCATCGCCCAGCGCCTGGAGTGCGAGAGGCTGAAGAACAGCTCCGGCTGCTCCGGAAGAAACGGCTTTCCCGCCGGCGTGCGCTCGATGCGCAGAAGCTCCGGCGCAAGGCCCGCGTCCAAAAAGCCCTGCCGCAGCAGAAGTCCGCCCGCTGCGCGCAGCGCCTGATCCCGGCGGAAGCGGCATGCCAGCACCCGATTTTGCCGTGCGGGCGGCAGCAGGCGCAGCGCGGAGCAAAGCGCGTCGTCTGCAAGCAGCGGCTCCGCGTCCGCCAGGTAGACGGAAACGGGTCTGCCGCCGGGGCGGCAGATGTGTTTTATGACGTTCATGCCGGCTATTGCGTTCGCTTCATGACGGCGTCATAGAGCTGATTTTTCGCAAAGCCGGTCTGCTGTGCGATTTTGCGCACGGCGTCCTTGGTGGAAAGGCCCTCCTCCATGGCGCTTTGCGCGAGCGCCGCGGCCTCGGCCAGCGTCATTTCCGTGTCCTCCGGCTCCGGCGCGCCCTCCACAACCAGCACATACTCTCCGCGCGGCGCGTTCTGCGCGTAGTACGCCGCAGCGGCGGAAAGCGTGGTGCGCCGGATTTCCTCATGAAGCTTCGTCAGCTCCCGGCAAAGGGAGATTCTGCGCTCCGGGCCGAAGACGGCGCAAAAATCCTCGAGCGTTGCAAGCAGCTTGTGCGGCGCTTCGTAGAAGATCATGGTCCTGGGCTCCGAGCGCAGACTTTCCAGGTGCGCGCGGCGGCTTTTTTTGTTGATGGACAAGAAACCCTCGAAGCTGAAGCGGCCCGTCGGCAGCGCAGAGACGGACAGTGCGGTGACCAGCGCGCACGGGCCGGGGATCGCCGTGACCGGGACACCCGCTTCGGCGCACAGGCGCACCAGATCCTCTCCGGGGTCGGAGATGGCGGGAGAACCCGCGTCGGTTACAAGCGCGCAGCTTTCGCCGCCCAGCAGGCGCTCGACGATTTTCTGCCCCGCCGTGTGCTTGTTGTGCTCGTAATAGCTGACGAGGGGCTTTTTAAGCTCGAGATAATTCAGCAGCTTCAGGCTTACGCGCGTATCCTCGGCGGCGATAAAGTCCGCCTGCTCCAGCGTTTTCCGGCAGCGGACGGAAATGTCGCCCAGGTTGCCGATCGGCGTGGGGACAAGGTAGAGCGTACCTGCCATTTATGCTTCCTCCTGCATGTGATAAATTCTGCGGCAGTCCGCGGTCGGCGCGCCGCCGGTATGATAAAGCGTCAGATCCTGCAGAAGCTCCAGCCCCGGCCTTCCGCCAAGCCGCGCTTCGACCAGCACGAGCGAGACCCTTGCTTCCGGCGTGTGGCGGACAAGCTGCAGGCGCTTCGGCTCCAGCCGGGCGTTTCGCAGGCTGAGCAGAACGTCGGTCAGCCGCTCCGGCTTATGCACCAGGAAAAAAGCGCCGCCCCAGCGGAGCGCATAGGCCGCGCAGCGGCAGATGTCCTCCAGGCTGCAGGAAATTTCGCTTCTTGCCGTCTGCAGCTGGGGCTGTGCGCGCTGCGCGCCGTTTCCTGCCGGATAATAGGGCGGATTGCAGACGACTGCGTCGAAGCGCTGCGCGCCGAGAAGCGTCCGCCCGTCCCGCAGGTCGCCCTCCAGAACCGAAAAGCGGCCGGAGAGCGCGTTCCTCTGCGCGTTTTCGCGCGCAGCCTGCGCGGCCTGCGGCTGCACCTCCAGGCCGAGCAGCGAAAGCGTGGGCTCCTTTGCAAGCAGCAGCAGGCTCAGCGCGCCGCAGCCGCAGCCAAGGTCCAGAATCTTTTGCCCCGCGCGAACGCGGCAGAAATCGGCCAGGACCATCGAATCGGTGGACAGGGCAAACTGCCCGCCGGGAATCTGCAGCCGGTAAAGTCCGGAAAGCGTTTCACACATGATAATAATAAAAAATGCAATATTCGGACAAAAGGCCTGTGCAGACACGCACAGGCCTTTTCCGATGTACAGCTTACTCCTGCGTAATCGCGTCGTTGGGGCACTCAGCCGCGCAGGTTCCGCATTCAACGCACTGGTCGGCGTCGATCACATACTTGCCGTCGCCTTCCGTAATGATGCCGAGGGGGCACGCATCGGCGCAGCTTCCGCACATCACGCAGCTGTCGTTGATCACATATGCCATTTGAAAACACCTCCATGTTTTTAATGCGCCTACATCATAGCACATTTTCGCAAAAAATCAAATACTTTCTGTGAACAAGCCGTAAAGCCCGTGTGAATTCGGGCGCGTTTGCCGGAAAGGCGCGCAAAAGGCGGCGGAGCGGGTATAAATGCGGCGCGCCCGGTCAAGAATTTCCGGGAAAAGCCTGAACAAAGGTGGGGTGATGGTATCAAAAGGGTGGCCTTATCCTGGCGGAGCGAACGCCTGGTGCGCAGCGCGTGCGAGGAGGCGGCGCGGCTCGGCCTGCGGACTGCGGGGACGGAGCACGCGCTTTTGTCCATGCTCGGCGAGAGCGGGAGCCTGGCTGCAAACGTTCTTTGCGGCGCGGGGCTGCAGGCAAGAAGCGTGCGCTGTGTGCTGCTTGCGCAGCGTGTGCAGGGCGCGCCCGCCTCCGGGCGCGGCGCGTGCCCCGGAACGCCGCTTCGAAGAGCGCTTGCCCAGGCGGCGCGCGAGGCCTGGGGGCTTGGTGCGCCGCGTGCGGAGCCGGAGCATCTGCTCCTGGCCTTTACGCGCGAGCCGGAATGCGGGGCCGCGCGGATTCTTTCTGAAAGCGGCGCAGATCTGAACTGCGTGTTTTCGGAGCTTTATCTGAACCTCCGCGCTGCGGGGGAGCCTGGGAGGGAGACGACTACGAGACTTCTGGAAACCTATTGTGAGAATATGCTCGAACGCGCGCTGCGCACGGAGCCGGTCGTCGGCAGGGAGCGGGAGCTTGCGCAGCTGCTGCAGATTCTCAGCCGCAAGAACAAGAACAATCCGGCCATCATCGGCGAGCCCGGCGTGGGAAAAACCGCGCTGGTGGAGGCGCTGGCGCAGAAGCTTGCGCAGGGGGACGTTCCGCAGTGCCTGCGCGGCAAGAAGCTTTACTGCCTGAATATGGCGAGCGTCCTGGCGGGCACAAAGTACCGCGGGGAGTTTGAAGAACGCATCCGGGACATTCTGGCGGAAATCCGCCGGGCGGGGAACGTCATTTTGTTTGTGGACGAGATGCACACCATTGTCGGCGCGGGCAGCGCGGAGGGCGCGATTGACGCGGCGAACCTTCTGAAGCCGGCCCTGGGTCGCAGCGAGCTTCAGATGATCGGCGCGACGACGCTGGAGGAATACCGGAAATATATCGAAAAAGACGCCGCGCTGGAGCGGCGCTTCCGGCCGCTCATCGTCCGCGAGCCGACGCAGGAGCAGAGCCTTCAGATGCTCATGGCGCTGCTGCCGGGGCTGGAGCGGCACCACCGGCTGACGATCGAGCCCGCCGCGGCGCGCGCGGCCGTCACGCTTTCTAGCCGCTACCTGACGGATCGCTTTCTTCCGGACAAGGCGCTGGACCTTCTGGACGAGGCGGCGGCGCGGGTGTGGCTGGAAAAGGACGGAAAGCTGCTTCTGGAAACCGAGCGCGAGCAGGCAAGGCTTGAGCAGGGGATTGAGCAGGCCGCCGGCGCACGGGACTTTGAAAAGGCCGCGCAGCTGCGGGACGAACTGCAGGCGCTTCTTCGCAGCCGCCAGAGAAAGGACGCGTCCGGGCTGCGCCCGCGCGTAACGCCGCAGAGCGTCGCGCGGACCGTGGCAGAGCGCACGGGAATTCCGGTCGGGCAGCTTCAGAGCGGGGAGCGCGAGCGGCTTCTCGGCCTTGAGCAGGCACTGTGCAGCCGGATTGTCGGTCAGCGGGAGGCCATCCACGCGGCTGCCGCGGCGGTGCTCCGCGGCAGGACGGGCTTTGCCGACCAGGCGCGGCCGGCTGCGTCGCTGCTGCTCATCGGACCGAGCGGCGTAGGAAAGACGGAGCTTTGCAAGCAGCTGGCCGAGCAGGTCTACGGCAGTCGGGACGCGCTTGTGCGCATCGATATGACCGAGTATATGGAACCCAACAGCGTCTCCCGGCTTCTTGGCGCGCCGCCGGGCTACGTCGGCTACGAGCAGGGCGGCACGCTGACGGAGAAGGTGCGCAGAAGGCCCTACTGCGTGGTGCTCTTTGACGAGCTGGAGAAGGCGCACCGGGATGTGACGGGGCTGCTTCTGCAGCTTCTGGACGACGGCGTGCTGACCGATTCCTTCGGCCGGACGGTCAACTTCAAAAACACGCTTGTGGTGATGACCTCCAACCTTGCCAGCGATCAGGCCGGCAAACCCGGTCTCGGCTTTACGCCGGGCTGCGAGCGCGAGCGGCTGCAAAAGCGCCTGCGGGAGGCCTTCAGCCCGGAATTTCTCGGAAGAATCGACTGCATTGCGCAGTTCCGTTCGCTTGGGCCGGCAGAGCTGGCGCAGATTGCGGTCATGGAGCTGAAAAACAGCGCCGGGCGCCTTTTTGCGCAGGGCATGGAGCTGTTCGGCAGCCGCGAGGCGCCGCAGGCGCTGGCGCAGCAGTGCCTGCTGGAGGGCGCGGGCGCGCGCGGGCTTCGGAGAAGCCTGCAGAAAATCGTGGAGGGACCGGCGGCGGAGCTTCACCTTCGCAGGCCGGAGCTTTCCAGAGTTTATCTTGCCGTGCGCGGCGCGGAGGCGGTGCTCTGCACGCAGCCGGAGGGGGCGGAAAACGCCTATCTGCCCCTATTTGAAACAAACGTTTAAAAATTCGTTTTTTCGACAAAAACGGCGAAAAAATGGGTAAATTTTCTTTCGTTTATTTTTGAAAAAGGACTTGATTTTTTTTGCCGCACTGCGTATTAT
>CAKUHJ010000054.1 GCA_934655935.1 uncultured Oscillospiraceae bacterium
AATCTTACGAAAACGAGATTTTCTCGCTTGACAATCTTATATTAATGCGATAAGATGTGACCGTGCTCAAGGGCACGCAGACGTCTGTTCGCGGGAAAACCGCCGTCCGACCGGCGGTTTTATTTTACTTTGTTTGTACAAGCTTGTCAAGAATAATCGCACGATAATCTGAGAGAAATCAGATGAGAGGGGGAGGCTATGACAAGATGCGTCGGTATCTGCCGCGTCTGCCGGACAGAGATTCTGCAGGCGCAGGGCCGGTTTTCGGACGGGGAGCGGCAGATCCACGAGGGATGCATGTGGGACTACATTTTTCTGGACGCCGGGCTTGACTGCACGGCGCAGGCGCTGGGCTTTGCACGGCTGACGGAGGAGGACGACAATGACGGCGAGGAATTCTAAAAAGGACCTGTCCGCCGCCTCGGGAAACCTGAACCGGCTGCTGCTGGAGCTTTCGGAGCAGTATCTGCAGGCGGGCGCGCCGGCCAAGGAGGTCACGGAGCTTGCAAAAACGCTCAAAACGGCGCTGGAGATCCGCCAGGAGCTGCAGCCGCAGGAGAGCGGGCAGGCTGTCCGCGTGATTCTGGAAAAGGAGCTGGAGGAGTATGCCCGGTAGCGCGGAGCAGGCCCTGGCCATCGGCAGGCCGAGCAGCAAGCAGGCGCAGTTTCTGCGGCTGGAAAGCCGGTACGTGGCCTACGGCGGGGCGCGCGGCGGCGGGAAGAGCTGGGCCGTGCGGACGAAGGCGAAGCTGCTGGCGCTGCGGTGGCCGGGGATCAGCATCCTGATTGTCCGCAGAACGCTGCAGGAGCTGCGGAACAACCATATCCTGCCGCTGAGGAAGGAGCTGAAGGGGCTGGCGCGCTACAACCAGACCGAAAAGCGCTTCGCGTTCCCAAACGGCTCGAGCATCTGCTTCGGTTACTGCGCGGCGGACGCCGATATGGACCAGTACCAGGGCGCGGAATACGACGTGGTATTCATCGACGAGGCCGCGCAGCTCAAAAAGGAGTGGCTGGACGCGATCAACACGGCGGTGCGCGGAACGAACGGCTTTCCGAAAAGAACCTACTACACGCTGAACCCCGGCGGGCAGAGCCACGGCTACTTCAAGCGCCTTTTCATCGACCGGCGCTTTGAGGAGGGCGAGAAGCCGGAGAACTACAGCTTCATCCAGGCGCTGGTGACGGACAACGAGGCGCTGCTGCGGGCGCAGCCGGAATATCTCGAGCAGCTGGACAGCCTGCCGGAAAAGCTCCGCGCGGCGTGGCGCTATGGAAGGTGGGACGTGTACGAGGGGCAGTTCTTTGAGGACTTCGTGGACAATCCGGAGGGCTACAAAACGCGCGTGCGGACGCACGTGATTGAGCCGTTTGAGATTGATCCAGGCTGGACCATCTGCCGGAGCTACGACTTCGGCTACGGCAAGCCCTTCTCCTGCGCGTGGTGGGCGGTCGACTACGACGGCGTCATCTACCGGATTCTGGAGCTCTACGGCTGCACGAGGACACCGAACGAGGGCGTCAAGTGGACGCCGGACGAGCAGTTCGAGCGGATTGCGAAGCTGGAGCGCGAGCACCCCTGGCTGAGGGGAAAGCGGATCACGGGCGTTGCGGACCCCTCGATCTGGGATGCGTCGCGCGGGGAGAGCGTGGCGCAGACGGCGGCAAGGCACCGCGTGTATTTTACGCCGGGTGACAACAAGCGGATTCCGGGCTGGATGCAGTGCCATTACCGGCTGCAGTTTGACGAAAACGGGTATCCGCGCATGTATGTCTTCCGCACCTGCAGGGCGTTTTTGCGGACGGTGCCGCTCATGATGTACGACGAGCACCGGCCGGAGGACCTGGACACGACGCTGGAGGATCACGTGTGCGACGAGTGGCGCTACCTCTGCATGTCCCGGCCCGTGAAGCCGATGCGCAGCGAGCCTGAGCAGACGGTATGGACAGACCCTTTGAATATGCTGCGCTGAGCGGCGAAGGAAAGAGAGGAAAGCATGAACGACAAGCAAACGAGGCGCCCCATCGGCCCGGAGGAGGTCCGCGGCGCCATGCAGACGCTGCGGAAATACCAGCAGGGGAAGGCCAATCTCGAGCGAAGGCTCATCGCCAACGAGGACTGGTGGAAGCTGCGGCAGTGGCGGCAGTTCGACGACAAGGGAAACCGCCTGGACGACAGGCCTGCCTCCGGCTGGCTTTTCAATGTGATCATGGGAAAGCACGCGGACGCAATTCTGTCTTACCCGGAGGCAAACGTCCGCCCGCGCGAGCAGGAGGACCTGCCGCAGGCGCAGGCTCTGTCGGCAATTGTGCCGTGCATTCTGGAGCAGAACAATTTTGAGGAGATCTACTCCGACAGCTGCTGGCAGAAGATGAAGCAGGGCACGAGCGTATGGGGCGTTTACTGGGACCCGGAAAAGCTCTCCGGCCTCGGCGAGATCAGCATCCGGCAGGTGGATCTGCTGAATCTGTTCTGGGAGCCCGGCGTGCGGGACCTGCAGGATTCAAAGAATGTATTTTATACGCAGCTGGCGGACGACGAGATCCTGCTCAGCCAATATCCGCAGCTGGAGGGGAAGCTGCACAAGGGCGCCTTCAGCCCCAGCCGCTACCGGACGGACGACACGGTGGACCAGAGCGAGCGGACGCTGGTGGTCGACTGGTACTACAAGCGCCACACAAACGGGCGGACGGTGCTGCACTACTGCAAATTTGCGGGGGACGAGGTGCTCTATGCCACGGAGAATGACGATTATGCGCCGTCCGTGCGCCGCGTGGCGTATGACGGGGCCGGCGGCGCGCAGAGGGAGGTCTTTGAGCCGCTCCGCCAGAGCGCGCAGGAGGCGGGGCTTTATGACGACGGGGAATATCCGTTTGTCGTGGACCGGCTGTTCCCAGTGGAGGGAAGCATCTGCGGATACGGCTACATTGACCTTGGAAGGAGCGCGCAGGAGCAGATTGACCGGCTGAACCAGGCCATTGTCAAGAACGCCATCATGGCGGCAAGCCCCAGATGGTTCCACCGGACGGACGGCTCGGTCAACGAGCAGGAATACGCGGACTGGACAAAGCCCTTTGTCCATGTGGATGGGAATCTGGCGGCGGACAGCCTGCAGCAGGTCAAGGTACAGGCGCTGCCGGGCGTATATGTACAGATTCTGCGCGATAAGATCGACGAGCTCAAGTGGGTGACCGGCAACTCGGACGCGGTGAACGGGCAGACGTCCGCCGGGGTGACGGCGGCGAGCGCCATTGCCGCGCTGCAGGAGGCGGGAGGCCGGGCCTCCCGGGCCTCAAACGCTTCGGCCTACCGGGCGTTTGCACGGCTGGTGCGGATGGTGATTGAGCGAATCCGGCAGTTTTACGATCTGCCGAGGCGCTTCCGGATTACCGGCGCGGACGGGCAGGAGGCATATATCTCTTACTCCAACGAGCAGCTGAAGCGGCAGGGGCAGGGGGCGCTCCGCAGGCCGGTATTCGACATTACGGTCAGCGCGCAGCGGCACACGGAGTACACAAAGCTTTCCCAGAACGAGCTTGCGCTGCAGTTTTATCAGATGGGCTTTTTCCGCGCGGAAAACGCGCTGCAGGCGCTGGCGTGCCTGGATATGATGGACTTTGAGGGCAAGCAGGCGCTCAAGAGCCGGATTGCGCAGAACGCGGGCAGGGCGATGGCGCAGCAGCAGCGCGCGCAGCAGCCCTCGCCTGCCGTGCGGGGCGTTCCGGCGCAGCCGGACGCGGCGCACACGCCGCGCATGGAGGCAGCCAGGGCGCGCGCGCAGGAGGCGGGGCTCGGGAATGCTTGAGGTGCGGTACTGGCCGCAGAGCCTGAGGCTCTGCGTGCAGGGGCACGCGGGCGCGGGGCGGCCGGGGGAGGACCTGGTCTGCGCGGCGGCTTCGGGCCTGGTATGGGCGCTGGCAGAGGCGCTTTCAGAGCAGGGAGCGGAAATGCCGGAGCGCGGGCGGGCGATTTTGCAGGCAAGAGCGAAAAGCGAGGAGGAGGCGCGCAGCTGGCGCGCGGCCTTCGATGTGATCGCGGGCGGCTTTGCGGCGCTTGGAAGGAGCTATCCGGAGCATGTCCGGATGCGGAGAATGGAAGAATGAAAACAGGAAAGGGAGGAAAATGCATGGAAGAGCACACACAGCCGCGCGGCGAGGCGCAGCGCGCGCAGCCGGAGGCGCCCGCAGCGGCGCAGCCGGACGCGCAGGAGAAGCAGGCACCGGAGGCAGAGCGCGAAGCGGGCAGGAGGGCACCGGAGCGGGACGAAGCAGGCTACCGGACCTTCTGCCGGCAGCTTGCGGCGCTGCAGCAGGCCTATCCGCAGGCGGAGCTGCGGCGGGAGCTTCAGAATCCGGAGTTCATGCGCCGGGTGGCGGCCGGGATGGATCTGAGGAGCGCCTACGAGCTGGCCCACAGGCATGAGATGCTGGAGCAGGCGATGGCCTACGCGATTGCGCGCAGCCGCGAGCGGATTGCCGCGGAGCTCGCCGCGGGCGCGTACCGCCCGCAGGAGGGCGCGATGACGGCGCGCAGCGTGCAGCGCGCGCCGGCGGACCCGGCGAGCTGGTCGAGGGAGGAACGGGAAAACGTCAGAAAACGGGTGATGCGCGGCGAGCGCATCCAGCTTTGAGAAAACGGAAAGGGAGAAAGGAATATGGAACATCAGATGAATCTTCAGCTTTTTGCGGACGCCGGCACGCTGGTGAACGCGTCGGGAAACTATGCAAACGCCTACACCGGCCAGACGACGGCCTTCGCGGGCACGGACAGCCTGTCTGCGGCAATGAAGACCTACTATGATACGGAGCTGCTGGAAAACGCCCGGCCGGAGCTCATCCACGCGCAGCTTGCCCGCCGCCAGAGTCTGCCGGCAGGGCGCGGAAAGAGCGTGGAATGGCGCAAATGGAACACGCTGGCCGATGCGGACAAGCTCACGGAGGGCGTGATCCCCACGGGGCAGAAGCTCGGCCAGAGCGCGATGACCCAGACCATCCAGCAGTACGGCACGTATGTTTCCGTGTCGGACCAGCTGGAGCTGCACGCGATCGACGACGTCATTCTTGGCGCGGCGGAGGAGCTTGGCGCTTCGGCGGGCACGACGCAGGACAAGCTGGTGCGCGACGCGGTTGTAGGCGGAACGAACGTGCAGTACTGCGACAAGGTGAACGCCTCGACCGGCGCGCATACCGAGGTCAGCACGCGCGCGGGCATGGATACCAGCTGCAAACTGACGCCGGACGAGGTCAACCGCGCGGTGACGACGCTCAAAAAGCTCAAGGCGCCGAAAATTCACGGCAAGTATGTGGCCATCATCCATCCTTCGGTCGCCTACGATCTGCGGGCAAGCAGCGAGTGGATGGAGGCGCACAAGTATGCCGCGGCGACGGAGCTTTTTACGGGCGAGATCGGAGAGCTGCACGGCGTGCGCTTCATTGAAACCACCGAGGCCAAGATTTTCAAGGACAGCAGCTGCCCGGTCAAGACCGCGGCGGACGCGCAGAGCGGCAAGGCCGCGGAATACTACGCGGTTTATGCGACGCTCTTTGTCGGCAAGGACGCGTTCGGCATGATCGATCCGGAGGGCGGAAATATGGAGATGATCATCAAGGATAAAGGACAGGTCGGAGGTCCTCTGAACCAGTTCTCGACGCTGGGCTATAAATTTTCCAGCGCGGCACGGATTCTCTACCAGGACCGCATGGTGCGCGTAGAGAGCATGTCCAAATATTCCGGCGACGACGACGCCAACTGAGAAAAAGAAGCCTGCGGGCCGGCAAACGCCGGCCCGCGCGGAGAAAGGAGAAGCATAATGAAGGAAATCTGGAAGCAGACGAAGAAAATTACCCTGCCGAAGGCCTCGGCAACGGAGCAGCAGTTCGAATTTGTGTGCATCAACGGCCGGGCCTTTCAGGTCCCGCGCGGCTGCGAGGTGGAGGTTCCGGCCCCGGTGTACGAGGTGCTGGAAAACGCGCGTGTGCAGCTTGCACGCGCCAAGCACAGCGCGGACGCGCTGGCAATGGGGTGAGGGCATGCGCATCCAGGAAGCGCTTGCGGCGCTGGACCGGCTGGTTCCGAACGCGTATGAAAACGAGGAGAAGCTTGCGTGGCTGAATGAGTTTGACGCCATGCTCTACCGCGACGTGTTTGCGGAGCATCTGCCGCTGCCGGAGCCCTTTCCGGGCTATACGGCCCAGACGCCGCTGGACACGGAGCTGCTGCTGCCGCAGGCATACTCGCAGATGTATCTGTGGCTGATGGAGATGAAGCTCTGCGAATTGAACGGGGAGCTCCGCCGCGCGAACAACGCTGCGGCAAAGCTGAATGCGGGCCTCAGCGCGTTCCGCAACTGGTATCACCGGATGCACCTGCCGCGGCAGGACGCGCTGGCCTTCCGGCTGTGAGGAGGGGAGCGGATGCAGTATCAGATCCTTGCCGTCCCGGCGCAGGAGCAGGTGGTGACGGAGGTATTTTCCGGATACGACCACAACCGGAGGATTGCCGACGGCGCGTTTTACGAGATGGAGAATCTGACGGCGGATGAATATCCGCTGCTTTGCGCAAGGCCCCGGCGCGGCGCGGCGGCGAGCATTCCCGGCTGCCAGGGGCTAATCGCGCGGGACAAGCTGGTATGGGTGCAGAACGGCCTTCTTTACATCGGCGGGACCTCCATGGGCCCCTACATGGGAGGCGTGACGCTCACGGCGGGAGAGAAGCAGCTGGTATCGATGGGCGCTTACGTGTGCGTGTTTCCGGACGGGTATTACTTCAACACGGAGGCCTACACCGACAACGGCTATATGGCGCAGGAAAACAGCTTCACGGCGTCGAGCTCGGCCAAGGTCAGCCTCACGTGCTGCCAGCAGGACGGGACGGCGATCTCCTATGCATCCTCCAAGCCGGAAAGCCCCACGAACGGCGCTTACTGGCTGGACACGGGCGCGAAGGAGCTGCGGCAGTGGAGCAGCGCCCAGAGCCAATGGGTCACGGTGCCGACAACGTATGTCAAGCTTACGGCAAACGGCCTGGGGCGCGGAATCTCGCAGTGGGACGGCGTCCGGCTGTCCGGCCTGAGCGGAAGCGCGGCCGTGCTGAACGGGGCGCAGGTGGTGCAAAGCTGCGGGGAAAACTTCCTCGTGGTGATTGGAATCCTGAACAGCTACACGCCGCAGACGAGCGGGACGGTGCGCGTGCGCCGGACGGTGCCGGATATGGACTATATCACCGAGTGCGGAAACCGGCTCTGGGGCTGCCGGTACGGCGTGGCGGACGGAAAGACCGTAAACGAGCTGTACTGCTGCAAGCTGGGGGACTTCAGGAACTGGGAATGCTACCAGGGCATTGCAACCGATTCCTGGCGGGCCAGCTGCGGAACGGACGGGCGCTTTACGGGCGCGGCGACGCTTGCCGGGAGCCCGATCTTCTTCAAGGAGGACTGCTTCCACCGCGTGTATCCAAGCGCGCAGGGCGCGCACCGGGTGGTAGAGCAGAAGGCGCGCGGGGTGCAGTACGGGAGCGCGAAGAGCCTGGCGGTCATCGCGGAGCGGCTTTACTACAAGGCGCGCGACGGCGTATGCGTCTACGACGGGAGCCTGCCGGTGCTGATCTCGCAGGCGTTCGGGACGGAGCTTTACCGAAGCGCCGCCGCGGGCGGCGTGCGCGGGAAATATTATATCTCCATGCAGGACGCCAGGGATGGCTGGCACCTGTTTGTTTACGACACGAAGAGCGGGCTCTGGCACCGGGAGGACGCGACAAAGGCCGTGCAGCTGGCGCGCGTGCAGGATGAGCTTTATTTCCTGGACGGGGACGGGAAGCTCTGGAGCGTGTACGCAAGCGCCGGGACGAAGGAGGGCGCGGTTTCGTGGTCGGCGGAGACCGGAGTGCTTGGCTTCGGGTCGGTGGGAAAGAAGTATGTGTCGCGGCTGAATCTCAGGATGCAACTGCCGAAGGGCTCGCGGTGCGATTTCTGGGTGCAGTACGATTCGGACGGCCAGTGGCGGCACGCGGGGCACATGGAGGGAAGGCAGCTCAAAAGCTTCCTGCTTCCCATCCGGCCCTGCCGGTGCGACCACCTGCGCTTTAAGATGACAGGGAGCGGCGATTTCCGGCTCTACAGCCTGGCAAGGCTGATGGAGTACGGAAGCGACGTATAAAAGACGGAGAGGGAGAGAGAATGGGCAGCCTGACATTACAATACCCGCCGATGGGCGGCGGGAGCGTGGAGGGGCAGGTGGAAGGCCTCCGGCGGTATCTGATTTCCCTGACAGAGCAGCTCAACGGCGCGGACTGGTCGGCGCAGGCGGTGCTGCGGGAGGTTTCGCAGGCCATTGATGAGAGCGGCATGTCCGGCGCGGAGCGGCAGACGGTGCTGGGCGGCTGGGCCTCGCTCCGGTCGCTGATCCTGAAGACGGCGGACTACGCGGCGCGGGAGTCGGAGAGCTTCCGGGCGGTGCTGGAGGGGAAATATGTGGCGGTGTCCACCTTCGGGAAGTACCAGGAGGAGCTGAAGCTGACGCTGGAGGCAAACGAGACGGCAATCTCCCAGGTCTACGACTACGCCGCCGAGATTGAGGACACGACCAACCAGCTCAAGGGCACGACGGACCAGCTCAAGGGCTACACGGCGGGCGTCAACAACAAACTGACGGTAAACTCCCGGCAGTACGTGAAGACCGGGCTTCTTTACTATAACGGCGTAAGCCCGGTGTACGGCGTGGGCGTGGGCAACATCGAGACAACGGTTTCACAGGGGAGCACCGTGCTGGACCGGACGCGAAACGAGCTTCTGACCGTGACGCCGGGGCGGCTGAGCTTCTGGCAGGACGGGCAGGAGGTCGCGTATCTGACGGACAAGAAGCTCCATTTCCCGGCAGGCACGCTGGAGGCCTACAACGCAGTGCTGACCGGCACGCTCACGGCGGCGGCAGGCTCCAGCCTCGGGCCCTGGACGGTCTCGGAGACGAGCATTTACCGGACGGAAAACCAGTGGAGCGGGAGCGGGCTTTACTTCGGCACGGAGGGGCTTTCCATAAAGGACGCGTTCGCCGTGGACGCAGGCGGACGGCTGCAGGCGACAAATGCGGTGGTCTCGGGCGAGATTGTGGCGACGAGCGGGTTTCTCGGCAACTGGCAGATTGAAGGGGATTGGTTGATTGGAGCGTCCAGCGCAAGAATTCAGATCGGTGACGTCGTTTTCGGGGAGCACGGACTTGAGACAGATGAGATCATAAATCCAGTGCATCTGCTGCAGGGCAGCGTCTATGGAATGTCGGCAATCAAGCGGAGAATCGAGCGCTACGGGAACGGCTTTTTTATCCCGCTGTTTGAGACGGACGCAAACGGGGCGCTGATGCCGGCATTCCCGATGATCGAGATCAGCGAGCTCATCAACTACATTGCCGACACCTATACAGACAGAAGCGGCGCAGAAGGCAGCGGCTCCGCACCCTCGACGGGCGGCGGAGGCGGCGGCGGGACCTACGCAAACGTCTGCGGCTACTTTGGCGGCACGAACGAAAACCAGATCAAGCTACGCGCGAACATCAACGTCAACACCGGCACGAATACCGGCGACTACTGCCAGCCGGGCTATTACTACACCTACGACCAGACCATGACGGTCACAGACCCGGTTTACGGCCAGGGGCTGCGCGTGTGGGCGGCAAACATGGTGGAATACAGCACGAACAACGGCACGCAGATTTCCGGCCCGACGGGAAGAAGCTGGGCGAACGGATCGTTCTTCGTGCAGAACGGGCACGTCTCGCGCTATCCGGGCGTGCAGATTGTGAACTGAGGAGGAGAAGAAATGGTACAGGAAATCAGAACGCTTCAGAAGCGGCTGGCGCAGGCCGTCAACGAGTCCGGGCTTTCGCCGGCGGTTGCGGAGCTGGTGCTTGCGGGGGTGCACACGGAGCTGCTGGGCCTGGTTGAAAAGCAGGCCCAGGCCGAGGCGCAGCCAAGGGAGCAGAAGGAGGAAGCGGATGGGGCTTTATAAGGTACAGGACAACGGCAAGGCGCCCTCCGGCCTCAAGGCCGGGGACGAGGTGGTCACGGGCGGAGGCACGTACCGCATTACGGGCGTAAACGCGGACGGAAGCTATCAGAGCCAGCTTTCCAACAGGAATCAGACCACCTACAGCTATCAGGGCGCGTACGACACGCGCGAAAGCCCCCTGACGCAGCAGGGCGTGTCCGGCCACACCAGGCAGAGGCTGCAGGGGCTGGAGGGCGGCTATACGCCGTCTGGCAGCGTGCAGCGGGCGCAGGAATATCTGAACGGCGTGATCGGCAGCAGGCCCGGCGCGTACGAGAGCAAGTGGGACCCGGAGCTGACCCGGCTGTATGAGCAGATCACAAACCGCAAGCCCTTCGAGTATGATCTGAATGCGGATATGCTCTACCAGCAGTACAAGGATCAGTATCAGCGCCTGGGGCGGACGGCGATGCAGGACACGATGGGCCAGGCGGCAAGCCTCACAGGCGGGTACGGCTCGACCTATTCAGAGCAGGTGGGGCAGCAGGCCTACAACGCGTATCTGCAGAGCCTGAACGACCTGGTGCCGCAGCTGTATGAAAGCGCGTACAGCAAGTACCGCGACGAGGGAAACGACCTTTACAACCAGTACGGGCTTCTGCAGAGCCGGGAGCAGGCGGACTACAACCGCTACCGTGACGCGGTGTCGGACTACTACAGCGACCTTTCCGACGCGCGCAGCGAATACGACGCGGCCTACAGCCGGGACTACACGGACTACGCAAACCAGCTTTCCTACTGGCAGCAGAAGGCGGCGGAGGAAAACGACCTCTATCTGCAGCAGCAGGCCGCCGCAGCCAAGAGCGCCGCAGGCGGCGGGGGCTCCGGCAGCTCCGGAGGAAAGAAGACCGGCAGCGGCAAGACGCGCAGCGAGATTATCCAGATGGCGGCAAGGCGCGCGGACGTCGGGACGATTGCAGACGAGCTTGAACGGGCGCTGGCAGCCGGGACCATCACAGAGGCGGATGCAGACTTTATTCTGAGAGGCTACGGCTACTGAGGGGAGGAAACAGATGGGCATATACGAACGCTTGAACGAGGCAAGGCGCGGGGGCTCCGGGAGGACCGGGGCCCCCGTCCTGGAAGGGCCGGAGAATCCGGCGGGCAGCGTCCGCCGGAGGCTTGAAAACGCGCGGCTGGACGCGCAGCCGCGCGCCGCGGCGCAGACAACGGCGGAGCATGACCAGCAGAGCGGCTACCGGCGCACGCAGGCGCTGAAGGCAGGCATGGACCTGCACCGGGTGTACCGCGACCAGGCACGCGGCTACAGCCTGACGCAGAGAATCAAAAACGCGCAGTACCTGAGCCAGCCGGACAATGCCAGAGGCTACGAGCAGACGCAGAAAATCAGGCAGGCCCAG
>CAKUHJ010000055.1 GCA_934655935.1 uncultured Oscillospiraceae bacterium
TCTTCGCCGGCAGCAGCCGGGTTCGGGGTCGCCGTGACCGTGCCGCCGCTGATGTTCGAGACAGCGATCTTGTAGGTCTGCTGCGGCAAAAGAAGTTCGATTTGCTCCTGCACACTTTGGAGCTGCTTTTCTTCGGCATACGAGAGCGTCGCGTCATCCTCCAGCGCAAACGTACACGCGTTCCGGATCACAGCAAGCTGCTCGTCTGAAAAAAGGCGCTGACAGCAAAAATTCCTTGAATATGGAAAAGCAGAGGTTCAAAACCCCTGCCATCCGTGATTTCATCTATGGAGTTACCAAAGAATTTTGAGAATAAAAAATTGCCGAACCCATTGAGATGACTGGCTTTTTTGCCATTTCATCTATAGTGTTCGGCAATCATGGTGGACGATGGCGGACTCGAACCGTCGACCTCCTGCGTGTGAAGCAGGCGCTCTAACCAGCTGAGCTAATCCTCCGTCGGACACTATTATAGCAGAGCTCTGCCCGAAATGTCAACCAAAACTTTTTCGGAATTCCGTCCGGCTATCCGGGCCTCCGGCGGCGGGGCCCGGTCAGAGGCTCCGGATGATCTGCTCCGCGCTCAGAAGCCCGTCCAGCGCCGCCGAGGTGATGCCGCCGGCATAGCCGGCGCCCTCGCCGCAGGGGTACAGGCCGGAAAGCTCAGACTGACGGGTCTGCGGATTGCGGAGAATCCTCACAGGGCTGGAGCTGCGGGTCTCCGGCGCGGTCAGGAGCGCTTCGGGATCTGCAAAGCCGCGGAGCTTTTCTGCGAGCATGGGCAGCGCCTGCTCGAGAACGTCCGTAATCACGGGCGGGAGCACCGCATGCAGCTCGCACAGCGTGATGCCGGGGCGATAGGTCGGCTGCACGCGCCCGAGCCCTGCCGAGGGCCTGTGCGCCAGAAAATCCCCCACAAGCTGCGCCGGCGCGCGGTAATCCGAGCCGCCGGCCCGGAAGGCCGCCTGCTCAAGCTGGCGCTGCCATTCCATGCCGCCCAGCACGCCCTTGTCCGGAAAATCCTCCGGATGCAGGGTCACAAGGAGCGCGCTGTTGGCGTTTTCGCCGTCCCGCGCCTGATTGCTCATGCCGTTGGTCACAACGCCGCCCTCCTCCGAGGCGGCCGCGACCACGCTGCCGCCCGGACACATGCAGAAGGTATAGGCTGAACCGCTCTTCGTCACGGCGTTGAGCTTGTAGTCCGCCGCACCGAGGCCCGGCGCGCCCGCAAACGCGCCGTACTGACTCTCGTCAATCAGGCGCTGCGGATGCTCGATGCGCACGCCCATGGAAAACGGCTTCGGCTCCATGGGGATTCCCGCCTCGTGCAGCATCCGGAACGTGTCGCGCGCGCTGTGCCCGACGGCCAGAATCACCTGCCTGCACGCAAGCTCCAGCGGCTGCCCGCCGCAGACGGCCCGCACGCCGCAGACCTGCCCGCCGCACGTCAGAATTCCGGTCAGCTTTGTTCCAAAGCGGACCTCGCCGCCGTAATGCAGAATTTTCTCGCGGAGATTCTGCACCACGCGCAGCAGAACGTCCGTCCCGATATGGGGCTTGGCGTCAAAGAGAATATCCGCGTGCGCGCCCGAATCCGCAAACTGTTCCAGAATCCAGTGAATCCGCTCGTTCTTTACGCCGGTATTGAGCTTGCCGTCGGAAAACGTGCCTGCGCCGCCCTCCCCGAACTGGACGTTGCACTCCGGGTCCAGCGCGCCGCTTTCCCAGAAGCGGCGCACCTTCTCATGGCGCGTGCGCGCGTCCTGCCCGCGCTCAAGGACGATCGGGCGGAGCCCCGCCATGGAAAGCGCCAGCGCTGCAAACATGCCCGCAGGCCCGAAGCCCACGATCACCGGCCGGTCCTCCGGCAGCCGTGCGGGCTTCGGCGGGGCATAGGTATCCGGCTCGGCCAGGCTGAGCTTCGCGTCGCGCGTGCGGCGCAGAACCCGGTCCTCCCGCTCCTTCACAAGCACATCCACCGTGTAAATCAGGCGCACATCCTGCTTTTTGCGCGCGTCCACCGAACGGCGGACAATCTGAAGCTCCTTGATCTGCCCCGGCTGAAGCTGCAGGCGCTTTGCCGCAGCCTGCAGAAGTCTTCCCATATCGCCGTCCGGTGGGAGGGAAATATCCCGTATCCGAATCATAAAGCGTTCTCCTCCGCTTTTCCAAGCTGCCCTGCCACATAGCCCGACGCCCAGGCCCACTGCAGGTTGAAGCCGCCGCAGTCCCCGTCAATGTCCAGAACCTCGCCCGCAGCATATACGCCCGGCGAAAGCCGGCTTTCAAGCGTCTGCGCGTCGAACTCCGCCGTCGGCACGCCGCCGGCCGTGACCTGTGCGCTGTCAAAGCCCATGACGCCCGTTACATCCAGGCAGAAGCATTTTATCATGCGCGCGCAGCGCAGCAGCTCCTCCTGCGCAAGCTCCGCCAGAGGCTTCCGCCCGTCTATGCCGCAGCGCCGGACAATCGTCTTCCCGAGCCTTGCCTGCAGCATCCCGCTCAGAAGCTCTTCCGCCGCAAGCGCCGGAAAGCCTGCCTGCCGGCGTTTGAGAAGCGTCAGAACGGCTTCCTCCGGCCATGCGCGCAGAAAATCCAGCTGCAGCGCCTGCCGCCCGGAGAAAACCGACGCCGCGCGGGACACGGCGAACGCCTCCGGCCCGCTGACGCCAAAGTCCGTAAACTGAAGCTCTCCCGCGCTCTGCGCCGCGGGCACGCTGTTCTGCAGCAGCGTCAGCGCCGCGTCCGCGCGGACGCCCTTCAGGGCCCGGACCCACGTCGGGTCGGTGCAAAGCTGCGTCAGACACGGATAAAGCGGCGTGCAGCTGTGCCCGAACTGCGAAAGAAGATGATAGCCTGCGCGGCTGCCGCCGAGCTTTTTCCCGGCCCAGCCGCCGCAGCAGACAATCAGCTTGTCTCCAAAATAGCGTTCGCCGGTCGCCGCAAGCGCCTGGTAGCCGCGCGCCTTTTTTTTGACCTCGACCACATCGCAGCTGCAGACCGTCTGCACACCGCGCGCGTCCAGCGCGAAGCGCAGCACATCCACGACACTGTTTGCCTGGTCGGAAAGCGGGTAAACCTTTCCGTTCTCTTCCGTTACGGTCAGAAGGCCGAGCCCGGCAAAAAACGCAAGCGCCCGCTCCGTTCCGAAGCGCCGCAGCGCCGGAAGGGCAAAGCCCGCATCCGCGCCGTGGTACCGCGACGGCTCCAGCGCGCGGTTCGTCAGATTGCAGCGCCCATTGCCCGTCGCCATAAGCTTTTTCCCGAGTCTTGCCTGCCGCTCGAGCAGAATCACCGTATTTTCCCTTGTCCCGGCGGCGCTGAGCGCGGCCATCATGCCGCTCGCCCCGCCGCCAATGATGAGCACCTTCATAAAAGCCTCCGCTGCGCCGGTTTCTTCTGATCACAGTATAACCGAAAAAGCGGCACTTGCCAAGCGGCAACTGCCCTGCTACAATAATATAAATACAAAATACAGCAGGAAGGGAGAGCGCCCTGCATGGACCGAAGAACACAGATTGCGCGCCTGGCGCAGTCCGCGGAGGATGAGATCCTTCTGGCGCGGGTATACGAATGCATCACAAGGGCCTCTCAGGCCGGCCGCCCCGCTGCAAGCTGCTTTCTCAGCAAGCGCGAGCAGATGCTCTGCGCTGAGCTTCTGCGCGGCGAGCGCTTCCGATTTTTTGGCGGCCTGGAAAGCGCGGAGAGAGAGGTCTGCTGCCATGTGCCGGAATATCTGGACGAGGAGGATTGGCTGCTCGGGCCGGATGGTCCGCTCGCAGCCGTCCGGGCAGAGTTTTACGAGCAGGACGTCCTGACGCACCGCGATTTTCTCGGCAGCTTCATGGGCTGCGGCGTCAAGCGGGAGACCGTGGGCGATATCTATGTGCGAAGCGGCGTATGCGACTTCTTGGTCACAAGGCCCATTCTTCCGTACCTGCTGCAGAACCTGACCTCTGCCGGACGGACGAAGCTCCGCCTGCGGGAGCTCCCGCTTTCCGAGCTGGAACCTCCGCAGGCGCATTCAAAAACCGTCCGCGACACCGTCTCATCCCTGCGGCTTGACAGCGTCGTTTCCTCCGGCTTTTCCATCAGCCGCGGAAAGGCGGCGGATTACATTGCCGCGGGCAAGGCGGAGCTCAACTACCTGCCATGCCTGAAGCCGGACAAGGCCGTCGCCGCCGCGGATGTGATCTGCGTGCGGGGGCTTGGAAAAATCCGCCTGGAGGAGATCGGCGGCGCCACAAAAAAGGGCCGCACCGCCATTACCATCATCCGATACTGAGGAGTACAGCCGCTATGAAACAGGAAAAAATCGACCGCATCAACGAGCTTGCCCGGAAGGCAAAGGCAGAGGGCCTTTCCGAGCAGGAGCTTCAGGAGCGCGACGCGCTGCGCCGCGAATACATCGACGCCGTAAAGAAAAGCCTCTGCGATCATCTGGACAACACCTGGGTCGTCGATGAGAAGGGCAACAAGCGGAAGCTGCAGAAGAAGGACGGGCGCGTCATTCCCTTCCCGAAATCGTAGGCATGCCGGCGCTGACGCTTCGACAGGCGCTTTCCGTCCGCCCCGGCGTGACCGCCATCATCGGCGGCGGCGGAAAGTCCACGCTGCTTCTGCAGCTGGGCCTGGAGCTGGCCCGCAGCGCGCGGGTCATTCTGTGCACCACCACGCATATCTACCCGCCCGAGGGCGTCGCCTGCCTGCAGAATCCCTCCGAGGCAGAGCTTTCCGCGGCGCTGCGCGCGGAAGGGTGCGTCTGCGTCGGGACGCCGTGCGAAAACGGAAAGCTCCGCGCGCCGGAGCTTCCGGTCGGGCGCCTTGCGGCGCTGGCAGATTATGTGCTTGCAGAGGCCGACGGCGCAAAGGGCCGGCCTCTGAAGGCGCACGCGGCGCACGAGCCCGTCATTCCGCCGCAGGCCGACCAGACCATTCTGGTGCTCGGGCTTTCCGGCCTCGGGCGGCCCATTTCCGAAGCGGCGCACCGGCCTGAGCTTTACAGCGCCCGCCTCGGCGTGACGGAGGACGCCCTGGTTACGCCGGAGCTGGCGGCAGAGCTTCTGTGCCTGGAGGCGCTGCACACGCGGGTACTGCTCAATCAGGCGGATACCGCCGCCCGGCGGCAGGCCGCGCGCGCCCTCGCCGCCCGGCTTTCCTGCCCGGTGTGCATGGCGGCTTTACAGAAAGGATGGATCGAATGCTTGTCCTGATCCGGGGCGCGGGAGATCTCGCGTCCGGCATTGCGCTGCGGCTGCACCGGTCCGGGCTTTCGGTTGTCATGACCGACCTGCCCCGGCCGACCGCCATCCGGCGCACCGTCTGCTTTTCGCAGGCAATTTTATTCGGAACCATGCGTGTGGAGGACGTATACGCCGTACGCTGCGCCTCAGAGGCGGAAATCCGCGCGGCGCTGCAGGAAGGCCGCATTCCGGTCCTGGCCGACCCGGCGTGCGCCTGCCGCGAGACGCTCCGGCCGGATGTGCTGGTCGACGCCATCCTCGCCAAAAAGAATCTCGGCACCCGGATTACGGACGCGCCGCTGGTCATCGGCGTCGGGCCGGGCTTTACCGCGGGCACGGACTGCCACTGCGTGGTGGAAACCATGCGCGGGCACACGCTGGGCCGTGTCATCCGCACGGGAAGCGCCCTGCCCAACACCAACATTCCGGGACTGATCGGCGGCTTTGCCGGCGAGCGCGTGCTGCGCGCCCCGGCGGACGGAATTTTCCGCCAGCGGCTTGAAATCGGCGCGCTTGTCCGCGCCGGCGATATCGCGGGCGAGGTAGACGGCCAGCCGATGCGCTGCACCATCGCAGGTGTGCTGCGCGGCATTCTTCCGGACGGAACCCCCGTCCAGAAGGGCATGAAGTCCGGCGACGTGGACCCGCGCGGCGATGTTTCCAACTGTGAAACCGCCTCGGACAAGGCCATCGCCATCGGCGGCGGCGTGCTGCAGGCCATTCTGGAATACAGCGGCGTCCTGCGCCGGATTCCCGGAAAAAATCGCCTTGGCGTCTGATGACGGAGGTGCTTCCATGAAATACTGCCAGCTTCTGAACGAGGACCACATCCGTCTTCTGCCGCCGCAGGAGGACGGGGAAGGCGCGGTGGAAATCCTCTGCGAACGTGTTCTGTGCATTTTTCCGCTTGACCAGCTCCAGGAGGTCTGCCTTCTGAAGGCCTTCGGGCAGGATATGCTTTGCTTCCGGGCCCCGGACGCGCTGTTTGCGCGCGAGCACCTGGTGCAGCTGCCGCTTTCACACCCGGACTGCGCGGCGTTTCTTTCCGCGCTGCAGGAGGCGCTGCCGGCCTGCTTCCCGCTGAAGGAAAGGCCTGCCGGCCCTCTTTGCGATCAGAACGGCCGCCATATTGATGAATAAAGCCCTGTTTTTTCTGCATGCTATATCCTGCAGCGTCATTTTTTCAGGAGGTATGCAGATGAAGCAGCAAAAGAAAAGCTCCGGCCGTATCCGCCCCGCAGGCCCCGCCCCCAGCTTTACAGACCCGCAGGGCAGCTGGACCGGCGTGCCGGCCGACCCCACGGAAAAGCCCGTGCAGGATGCGGACGACCTGTAGCGGACAAAGAGAAAAGAGGTAAGGATTATGGAACCCCTTCGCCCTGTGCTGACCATCCGGATTTTTACGCAGGAAAAGTGCTTCGGGCCCGGCGTGGCCGTTCTGATGCGGAAGGTGCAGGAGCTGCACTCCCTGCGCGCTGCGGCGGCCTCTATCGGCATGGCCTATTCCAAGGCCTGGACCATTCTCAGGCATGCGCAGCAGGAGCTGGGGTTCTCGCTCCTGGACTCCTCCACCGGCGGAAAAAACGGGGGCGGCGCCACGCTCACCCCGCAGGGAGAGCGGCTTCTGAACGCCTACGAGCGCTACTGCGCCGATGTGCGCAGCTACGCGCAGGCGCAGTTCTCTTCCTGCTTTTCCGAATTCGAATAACACAAAAAGGAGGCCTGGCGGCCTCCTCTTTTTCCCTTGATTTTTGCTATGCAAAAGCATAGCAAAATAAGAATGTGCCATTTCCTCGCCCCTGCGGGGCAACCGGAAATGATGCACAAAAACTTCATGCACCGGTATTTGCACATTTTCGCGGTGCAGAGTACGTATGCATGAAGTTTTATTCCTTTATTCCTTGACGGTGCGGACAAAGGCCGCGCGATCCGGCGCCTTGAAGTAGGCGCTTCCGGCGACGAGCACGTTTGCGCCGTTCGCCGTGCAGATTTTCGCCGTCTCGGCGTTGACGCCGCCGTCGACCTCAAGCTCGCATTCCGGATTCTGCTCGTCGATGTACGCGCGGATTTTTTTCACCTTCGGCATCATGTCCTGCATAAAGGACTGGCCGCCGAAGCCCGGCTCCACCGTCATCACCAGAATCAGGCTGCAGAGCTTCAGATAAGGAAGCACTGCCTCCGCGGGCGTCTTCGGCTTGACGCAGACCGCCGCGCGTACGCCGCAGGCGCGGATTTTTTCCAGCGCCAGCATCGTGTTCTCCGGCGTATCCGCCTCGACATGGACCGTGACAATGTCCGCGCCCGCCTGGCAGAAGCGCTCCACATAGCGGACCGGCCGGTCGATCATCAGATGGACGTCCAGCGTCAGGTCGCTTGCGCGGCGAAGCGCGGCGACCGTCGGGAAGCCCATGGAAATGTTCGGAACAAAATTGCCGTCCATTACGTCAATATGAATGTAATCGGCGCCGCAGGTTTTCAGCGCCGCGGCCTCCTGGTTCAGAAAGCCGAAATCGGCCGAGAGAATGGACGGGGATACCTTGATCATACGAATGCCTCCAGTACGAATTTTGTAAAATCACGCACCCTTTTACCGTGCGCGCGCATAGATATGAATACGCGGCGGGGCGTTCAGAGGCTCTCATCCCACGCGAAGGCCGCCGCCGCTTTTGAATAGGGGCTGCATACTGCAGCCCCGCCGTGAAATCCGCGGCTTCATTATAGCTGGATTCTCCGCGCCTGTCAATCTGCGGCTGCTTGACTTTCCCGGCAGCGTGCAGTATCATGAAAGATATTATAGGGGGGAGTATCCGGATTTTGCGGAAAGGATTCTGAAAAATGGAAAAAAAGAAAAAAGAACGTTCCGTCTGGCCCATTTATGCCATTGGCTTTGTATGGCTTGGCTTCTCGCTTCTGGGCCTGCTGAGATCGCTCTTCTGGTTTTTGCTTTGCGCGGCAGCCTCTGTGGGCGTATACGCTCTGCTGCGCGCGATTCTTGACGGCAGGACGACAGAGGACGCTTCGCCGCAGCCTGCGTCCGCCGCTGCCGGGCAAAGCGCAGCCGAAAAGCCCACCGCGCCGGAGCCGGAGCAGCCGCGCCGGCCCCAGCCGGAAAAGAAGCCCTGCAGCCCGGCGCTTGAGGCCGTTCTGAAGCAGGGAAGCGAGGCGGTTGAAAAAATTCAGTATCTGAACGACCGCATCCCGGACGAGAAAATGTCCGCGCAAATTGCGCTGATCCAGAGCCTTACCCAGCGGATTTTCGACTATGTGGAGGACCATGAGGACAAGCTTCCGAAAATCCGGCAGTTTTTGAGCTACTATCTTCCGACCACCATCAAGCTTCTGGAGCACTATGTGGAGCTGCAGGATCAGGGCATGCGGACAGAGAACATCGCCGAGGGCATGCAGAAAATCGAAGCGCTTCTGGACAAGGTCATCGTGGCCTTCCAGCAGCAGCTTGATGCGCTGTTCGAAAGCGACGTTGTGGACATTACCGCCGAAATTCAGGTCATGGAGCAGATGATGCGCAGCGAGGGCCTTGCCGCGGAGTGCGGCCCCTTCGAAGCTGCCGGAGCCGAACGAGAATAAGGAGTATGAACGAATATGGAACAGAACATTCCTCAGCTGACCCTGACGCCCGAGCTTGAAACCGCGCCCGCGCCGGCGCCCGAAGAAAAAAAGGATCTGCTCGCCGAGGCGCAGGCCGCGCCAGAGGCCGGCCCCGATCTTTCCGCGCTGAGCGAGGCCGAGCAGAAGGCCGTGCTGGATTTCGCGGCAAAAATCGACCTCTCGAACGCCTCGCAGGTCCTGGAATACGGCGCGGGCGCGCAGAAGCACATCGCGGATTTTTCGGAAACCGCGCTTGCCAAGGTCCAGACGCGCGACCTCGGCGAAATCGGCGAGATGGTCTCGTCGCTTCTCGTGGAGCTCAAGACCCTCGACGAGCCGGAAAAGAAAAAGGGCCTGGCCGGCATTTTCCAGAAGGCGAAGCTTTCCACCGAAGAAATGAAAAGCCGCTACGGTCTGGCGGAAAAGAACGTCGACCGCATCGCGCAGCAGCTGGAGGGCCATAAGCTGACGCTTATGAAGGACGTCGCGGTCATGGACCAGATGTACGAAAAGAACCTGCAGTATTTCAAGGAGCTGACCATGTACATTCTCGCGGGCCGGCAGGCGCTGGCGCAGGCACGCGTCACCACGCTCCGGACGCTTCGCGGAAAGGCGGAGCAGAGCGGACTTCCCGAGGATGCGCAGGCCGCGAACGATTTTGAGAACAAATGCGGCCGCTTTGAAAAAAAGCTGCACGATCTGGAGCTGACGCGCATGATCTGCCTGCAGACCGCACCGCAGATCCGCATGCTTCAGAACAACGACACGCTTATGATGGAGAAGATCCAGACCTCCATTCTCAACACCATTCCGCTCTGGAAAAACCAGATGGTGCTCGCGCTCGGCATTGAGGACTCCCGCAGGGCCATGGAGGCCCAGCGCAGGGTTACGGACATGACCAATCAGCTTCTGCAGAAGAACGCGGAGATGCTTCATATGTCCACCGTGGAGACCGCCCGCGAAGCCGAGCGCGGCATTGTGGATATTGAAACGCTCAAGTCCACCAATCAGCATCTTATTCAGACGCTCGACGAGGTCATGCAGATCCAGCAGGACGGCGCGAAGCAGCGCCAGCAGGCCGAGCAGGAGCTGCGGCGCATCGAGGGCGAGCTGAAGCAGAAGCTCCTTCAGGCGCGTGACGCGGGGTAAGAGAAAGGATTCTCATGAAAAAATTTTTCTCTGACCGTACGGTCGCCATTATCCTGACCGTTCTGATGGTCGCGCTTGCAATCGGCATTGCGGTTGTGCAGATGATCGTCCGTGCCGCGGGCTGGGCCTTCGGCGTGCTGCAGGACGCGACGGGCCTGCGCCTGGTCTCCGGCGAACCGGGCTGGCTGAAGGGACTTGCCATCGTAGTCCTGATCGTTCTGGTGATCCGGGCCGCCGGAAAAAAGCGCTGAGCGCAAAAGGAGGCGTCAAGCTTTGAAATTCTTTGCGAAAAAAGGCGTTGCCATTCTTCTGACCGTTCTGATGGTGGCTACGTCCATCCTGATTGCCGTGGGCGCCGCCCCGGAGAAGGCCTCCGCCGCCGGAAACACGGCCCAGAGCTCTTCGTGGGTCGCCGACCAGGCCGGGCTCTTGTCGCAGGCAGCCGTCCGGCGGCTGAACAAAACCAATGAAAAGCTGAACGAATCGTACGGCGGCGTGCTTGCCTTTGTCGCGCAGGAAAGCCTGAACGGCGCGGACATTGAAGACTACGCCTTTGAAATGGGCGATACGCTCGGCCTTGGCACGCGTGATCTGATTCTGGTGATCGAAACCTCCAGCACCGACTGGTATGTTGCCGCCGGAGAGCAGGCACAGCTTTACCTGACGGACGGGCTTGAGGCGCTGTTTTCCGAATGCGTCGACGGCATTCAGACTGCCTCGGACTCCGCAGGCTGGATGGACACGCTCTGCGACGGCCTTGAGGACTGGTACAAGGCCAGCTTCCCGAAGCTCTCCTCTACCGCCGCGGCCGCCCCGGCAGACGCGCAGAGCGTCTATTCCTATGCGCCCCGGCGCGTCAGCCTCTGGAAGGTTCTGCTTGCCCTTCTGATTCTCTATTGGATTCTGAAGGCCATTTTCGGCGGCCGCAGGAGAAGCGCCGGCTATTACGGCGGTCCCCGCCCGTCGGGCAGCGGTTTTCTGGGCGGTCTTTTCGTCGGGTCGCTGTTTTCCAACCTCGGCCGGCGGCCGCGCCGCCCGCCCCCTCCGCCCGGCTTTGGCCCCGGTCCGAGGCCGAATCCAGGCCCCAGGCCAAATCCAGGGCCCAGGCCCGGCTCCTCGCCCCGTCCGGGCGGCTCCAGCTTCGGCGGCAGCCGCAGAGGCGGCTTCGGCGGAAGCAGCCGGGGCGGTTTTGGCGGCGGCAGCCGCGGCGGCTTCGGCAAACGCTAAAACTTTTACGAGATACGAAATGGGGCGCTGCAGCCGCAGCGCCCCTCAGTTTGTCGAAAAACTATGATTTGCAGCTCTGCGACAGAGCAGCGGGGGAAGTG
>CAKUHJ010000056.1 GCA_934655935.1 uncultured Oscillospiraceae bacterium
CGGCGGTGGAGGCCGGCGAGCGGCTGGGCTTTTTGCCGGGGGACCTTCAGAACAAGGTCGATCCCTATCTCCGCCCGCTGTACGACGCGCTGTTCGACATGCTGGGGCCGGAGACCTACGGGAAGTATCTCGAGCGCGGCAACATCGAGGTCGCGCCGCTGGCCTACATGCGCGGGCGCACGCTGGACGACAGCTTTATCATCCTGGACGAGGCGCAGAATACCACCCGCGAGCAGATGAAAATGTTCCTCACGCGCCTGGGCTTCAACTCCAAGATTGTCATCACGGGCGACGTGACGCAGATTGACCTTCCGCCGGATAAGACCAGCGGCCTGAAGGAGGCCGTCCGGGTGCTGGACGGCGTGGAGGACATCCAGATCTGCCGCCTGACGGCCAGCGACGTGGTGCGCCATGTGCTGGTGCAGCGCATTGTCGCTGCGTACGAGAGCTATGAAAAAAACCGCGTGCCGGAGCAGCAGAAAAAATATATCAAGAGGAAGCCTGTCAAATGAAGCATCAGATTCTGATTACCTGCGAAAAAAGAAGCGCGGCAAACCTTGCCCTGAAGCGGCACATCCGCACCTGCATTGAGGCAGCCTTGAAGGAGGAGGGCGTTTCGGCGCCGTGCGAGATCAACGTCCTTGTGACGGACGATCCTGGCATTCAGGCCATCAATCAGGCCTGCCGCGGCGTGGACAAGCCGACGGACGTGCTCTCGTTCCCCATGTTCCAGCTGACGCCGGGCGTGCTGCCCGCGTCGTGGGAGGAATACCTGGACCCGGAGACCGGGCGCGTGCCCCTGGGCGATATGGCCATCAGCCTGGAGCGGGCCAGGGCGCAGGCCGCCGAATTCGGCCACAGCGTGCGCCGCGAGGTTGGCTATCTCACGATTCATTCTGTCCTGCACCTGCTGGGCTACGACCATGTGGACGAGGGCGAGATGAAAAAGCAGATGCGCGCGCGGGAGGAAGCCGTGCTGGCAGAGCTTGTGCTGCCGAGATGAGCGCGCAGGAGATTATCTTCCGCCGCGCCGGCACGGCGGACGCGGCGCTGCTCAGCCGCACCCGGCAGAAGGCCTGGGCGGCGACCTACCGCGGCATTTATCCGGACGAATGGATTGACAATTACGATTTTGCGGCGCAGCAGGCGCGCGAACGCGCCCGGCTGGAAGACCCGGAATATCATGCCTACGCGGCCATGGACATGGACAAAGCGGTATGCGCGGGCTATTTTTCCTATGGGCCGCCGCTTCACGGCGCGTACAAGGATTTTGCGCTGTGCCTCAACAGCCTGTATTTTCTCCCGGAGTATCAGCGCAGGGGACTGGGAAGCCGCGTTTTCGCGCTTCTGCGGCAGAGAGCGCGGGAAAACGGGCTGGACCGCTTTTTCTGCGGCTGCAATCTGCACAACCGGCCTGCGCGCCGGTTTTATGAGGCCATGGGCGGAAGAATCGGAAGGACCGACGGCGGACACCCGAACCGCGCCGAGGACCAGGTTTATTTTGAATTTTACTTAGGAGAACCGAAATGAAGCAGAAAACTGCCATGATCACCATTGCAGGCCGCCCGAACGTCGGCAAATCCACGCTGACCAACGCGCTCGTGGGCGAAAAAATCGCCATCGTTTCGCACAAGCCGCAGACGACGAGAAACCGCATCTGCGCGGTTCTCAACCGCGCAGACACACAGCTGGTGTTTGTGGATACGCCGGGCTTTCACAAGCCGCGGACAAAGCTGGGAGACTATATGGTGAACGTGGTCAAGGAATCCGTGGCGGATGTGGATGCCGTGATTCTGATGGTCGAGCCCATCGCGAACGTCGGGCCGCAGGAGCAGGCGCTTCTGGAGCAGATCCGCGCCAGCGGCGCGCCGGCGCTGCTGGTGATCAACAAGATTGACACTGTGGATAAGGAGGCGCTGCTGCCCGTCATCGCGGCTTACAGTGCGGAAATGGACTTTGACGCCGTCATTCCCATCAGCGCCAAATGGCACGACGGCTGCTCAGAGCTTCTTTCCGCGTGCGAAAAATATGCCCAGCCCGGCCCGCACCTGTTTCCCGAGGATATGGTCACCGACATGCCGGAGCGGCAGGTCATGGCCGAGATTATCCGGGAAAAGCTTCTGTGGAACCTGGAGCGCGAGATTCCGCACGGAACTGCGGTGGAGATTACAAAGTTTTCCGAGCGGGACGACGGCATCATCGACATCGATGCGACCATCTACTGCGAGAAGGCCAGCCACAAGGGCATCATCATCGGCAAAAACGGCGCGATGCTCAAGAAAATCAGCACGCAGGCGCGCGCAGACTGCGAGCGCTTTATGGGCACGAAGGTCTATCTTCAGACCTGGGTGCGCGTGAAGGAAAATTGGCGCGACAGCGACTTTCTCATTTCCAATTTCGGCTATCACGACTGAGCGCGCATAAGCGCCGGAATTCGGCCAATCCTAAACACAGGAATCGGAACGGGAGGCCGGATAAATGACGGAACAATATTTCTGGAGACTGTTTGTGGCGACCGGCTCGCCGGAGGCCTATGTGCTCTTCCGGCGGACGGAAAACGCGCGGCGGGAGGCTGCGGATGTATCTCAAGACCCAGGGGCTGGTGCTCCGTACAACGGAATATAAGGAAACGGACCTGATCCTGACGGTGCTTACGCGGGAGCACGGGCTTATGACGCTCAAGGCGCGCGGCGTGCGCCGGAACGCGAGCAGGCTCAAAAGCGCCTGCCAGCTTTTCTGCTTTTCCGAGTTTACCGCGCTTTCGCGCATGGGCTATTATTCCCTGACCGAGGCGGAGCCTCTGCAGCAGTTCCGGCGCGTCCGGGAGGACATTGAGCTTCTGGCGCTTGCATCGTATTTTGCGCAGCTGGCGGAGGTCCTTTCGCAGCAGGACGCGCCGGACGGGGCGCTGCTTTCGCTGATTCTGAACGCGCTCTACGCGCTCAGCGAGCTCGGAAAGCCGCAGCGGCTTGTAAAGGCGGTATTTGAGCTGCGCGCCATGTGCGAGGCGGGCTTTTCGCCGGAGCTTTCCGGCTGCGCGGTCTGCGGGCGCGAGGAGCCTGAATACTTTTTTGTCTCCGAGGGCGTTCTGCGCTGCGCCGGCTGCGCGGGCGGAACGGGGCTGCGGCTGCCGGTTCCGGCGGGGACACTTGCGGCCATGCGCTATATCGTCTCGTGCGAGCCAAGGCGGCTGTTTTCCTTTTCGGTTTCGGACGAGGCGCTGCGCCGGCTCTGCGATGTAAGCGAAACCTACCTTCTGACGCAGCTGGAGCGGGGCTTTCCTACGCTCGATTTTTATAAATCCCTGATGAACCCGATGCGCTGACAAGCATATGCGCGCATCTGTGAGGAACTACATATGGACGATATGAACAATTTCAACGAAAAATCCTTTGTGCGGCTGGAGCTTGACAAAATCCTTCTCATGCTTTGCGAGCATGCCGCCTCGGAAGCGGCGAAGGAGCGGCTGCTTGCCCTTCGTCCTCTGAGCGACGCGGATGAAATCCGCCGGCTTCAGAGGGAGACCTCGGCGGCCTGCCGCTGCCTGACCGTCAAGGGCTCGGTGAGCCTTGGCGGCACGTACGACGTCGGCGCGTCCCTGGACCGGGCGCACCGCGGCGGCTGCCTGAGCCCGGAGGAGCTGCTGCGGATTGCCTCCGTTCTGAAGACGACGCGCATGGCAAAGGCCTACTCGGAGGGCGACGGCGACTTTTCCGATCTGGACGGCTATTTTATCCAGCTCACGCCCAACAAATATCTGGAGGAGCGGATTTACACCTCCATCGTCTCCAAGGACGAGATTGCGGACGCGGCCAGCAGCGAGCTTGCCTCCATCCGCCGCAAAATCCGCCAGCAGAGCGCGAAAATCCGCGACTCGCTGCAGAAAATCATCACCTCCGGCACCTATGCCAAGATCCTGCAGGAGCCGATCATCACCATCCGCTCCGACCGCTTCGTCGTGCCGGTCAAGGCAGAATGCAAATCGCAGCTGCCGGGCCTGGTGCACGACGTCTCCTCCTCGGGAAGCACCTATTTCATTGAGCCGATGTCCGCCGTGAACGGCAACAACGAGCTGCGGGAGCTGTTTGTGGCCGAGCGGAAGGAGATTGAGCGGATTCTTGCCGAGCTCAGCTCCGAGGCGGCGGACCACCGCGAGCAGATCAAAACGGACTATGAGGTTCTGGTGCAGCTGGAATGCATCTTTGCCCGCGCGCAGCTTTCGTTCGCCATGGGCGCGATGGAGCCGGAAATCCGTACGGACGGAAGGCTGGAACTCAGACGCGCGCGCCATCCGCTGATTGCGAAGAAGGACGTCGTGCCCGTTTCGGTGCGCCTGGGAACGGACTTTGATACCCTGATCATCACAGGCCCCAATACCGGCGGCAAGACGGTCACGCTCAAAACCATCGGCCTTCTGACGCTGATGGCCGAGTGCGGGCTGCATATTCCCGCGGATGACGGAAGCTATGTGTCCGTCTTCCCGATGGTGCTGGCCGATATCGGCGACGAGCAGTCGATCGAGCAGTCGCTGTCCACATTCTCCTCGCACATGAAAAACATCGTGGAGATGCTGCAGCTCTGCGACAGCCAGAGCCTTGTGCTCTTTGACGAGCTCTGCGCCGGCACCGACCCGGCCGAGGGCGCGGCGCTGGCCGTGGCGCTTATTGAGTTCTGCCGCAAATGCGGCGCGCGCCTCGCCGCCACGACGCATTATGCCGAGCTCAAGCTCTACGCCATGCAGACGCCGGGCGTGATGAACGCCTCGTGCGAGTTTGACGTGGAGACGCTCCGGCCGACCTACCGCCTTCTCATCGGCGTGCCCGGAAAGTCCAATGCGTTTGCAATTTCCAAGCGCCTGGGCCTGGACGAGGGCGTCATCGCCGAGGCGCAGAAGCTGGTCAGCCGTTCCGACAAGGACTTTGAGGACGTGCTTTCCCAGCTTGAGCAGCAGCGCCAGCAGATGGAGCAGGCCCGCATGGAGGCTGAGCGCCTGCGTATGGAGACGGAGAAGCAGAAGGAAAAGTCCGACGAATACTATGAGCAGATCCGCCGGGAAAAGGAAAAGGCGGTTCAGCAGGCGCGCAAGGACGCGCAGTATATCATCGAGGACGCCCGCCGCACGGCGAACGCCGTCTACGAGGAGCTCAAGGCCCTTCGCAAGGCGGCAGGCTCCGGCGCGTATGTCGCGGGTGCGAACGAGCGGCAGGCGGAGCTGCGGCGCGCGCTCAACGAGGCGGAGGGAAAGCTGCATGAAAGCAAGCCCGCCCGGCCGCGCCCGGAAAGCACGCGCGCCATCCGCCCGGGCGATACGGTGGAGCTGGTGAAGCTCGGCTCGAAGGCGACGGTTCTGGCGGTCAACAAGGACGGCTCGTATCAGCTGCAGGCCGGCATCATGAAAATCAGCGCCAAGCCGGACGAGGTGTATCTCATCGAGACAAACGAGACGCAGGTCAAGGCGAAGAAGCTGATGGAGGGCAAGGTGCGCGAGCTCAAGGCCGCCGTGCAGCCGGAGCTGGACC
Source organism: uncultured Oscillospiraceae bacterium (assembly GCA_934655935.1). Taxonomy (GTDB): domain Bacteria; phylum Bacillota; class Clostridia; order Oscillospirales; family Oscillospiraceae; genus CAG-170. Next base: position 5,520 of record CAKUHJ010000056.1, read on the forward strand.
TGCGCGGCATGGCCGTGGACGAGGCGCTGCCGCTTCTGGATAATTTTCTTGACAGCGCCTTTATGGGCAATCTTCCGAACGCCCGCATCATCCACGGAAAGGGCACGGGCGTGCTGCGCGCGGCGGTTCAGCAGGAGCTTCGCCGCTGCAAGTACGTAAAAAGCTTCCGCCTCGGCGTTTACGGCGAGGGAGAGAGCGGCGTGACCATCGTGGAATTCAAATAGACATTCCCGGCTGTGTGTGGGGCCGGCGCGGCGAACCGGGCTGCCGCAGGAGATTTGAGGATTGACAAACGGAAGAAATTTGCTAAAATGAAATCAGTTATAAACAGGTAATTTTTTTACGGCGCAAAGCCGTAAATGGAAATGTTCATCCTCAGCGCAATGTGTAAGGAGTGTCGACTATGTACATGCAGCAATCCATTGTCAAATGCGAGTCCGGGCTTTACAACCGTCAGGCGACCTATTTCATTCAGAAGGCGAATGAATTCAAGTCCAGCGTCTGGGTTGAGGTGGAGGATCGCAAGATCAACGCCAAGAGCCTGCTCGGCGTATTGTCGATGGGAATCACCAAGGGCACGCGGGTCAGCATTATCGCGGAGGGCCCGGATGAGGAAGAGGCCGTCAAAACGCTGACGGAAATGCTCGTGAAGGAAGTCTTCTGACAGGACCTGACCGGCCGGCTCGGAGCGCATGCCTCTGAGCCGGCGTTTTTTGGATACGCACAAGGTGGAGCTATGACATTTGAAGAGCTGAAGGACAAGGCGCTCTCCCTTCCGTACGAGCCGGGGGTATACCTGATGCAGGACGCGGCCGGGACGGTCATCTATGTGGGAAAGGCCAAAAAACTGAAAAACCGCGTCAGCCAGTATTTTCAGGATACGGCGGCGCATACCCCGAAGACGCGGAAAATGGTCTCGCAGATCGACCACTTCGACGTCATTGTCGCACGCAGCGAGTTTGAGGCTCTGGTACTGGAATGCTCGCTGATCAAGCGGCATATGCCGAAGTACAACATTCTGCTCAAGGACGACAAGGGCTATCCCTATCTGCGCGTCGATCTGCGCGAGGAATACCCGGTGATCACGCTCTGCAGCCATGTCCTGGGCGACGGCGCGTCCTATTTTGGCCCCTACGGCGGGCGCTACATCACGCAGCAGGTGATCGATACCCTGCGTCTGACCTTCAAGCTTCCGGGCTGCTCCAGGTCCTTCCCGCGCGACCTGGGCAAGGAGCGGCCGTGCCTGAATTTCCACATGAACAACTGCGACGGCTGGTGTCAGCTTTCCAGAAGCCCGGAGGAATACCGCGCGCGCATCCGCGAGGCGGTGCTGATGCTGCAGGGGAGCGGCGCGGAGGTCGCCCGTCGGCTGCGCGAGCAGATGGAGGCGGCGGCGGAGCGTCTGGATTTTGAGCAGGCCGCCGCGCTGCGCGACCGGCTCCGGGCGGTGGAGGCTCTGGGGCAGAAGCAGCTGGTGACGGCCGGAACCATGGCCAACACCGATGTGATCGGCTACTACCAGTCCGAGGCCAAGGCGTGCTTCTCCGTGCTGCACTATGTGGACGGAAGCCTTCTGGACAAGGACTATGAAATTCTTCCTCCTGCGGACGATCCGCAGGAGGCTGTGTCCGCGCTGGTCAAGCAGTACTATCTTGCGCGCGGCGCGGCGCCCAAGGTGATTCTTCTGCCGTTTGAGATGGAGGACGCGGCCCTGTTTTCCGAGCTCCTTGCGCAGGAGCTGCACAAAAAGGTGCATCTGCGCACGCCGCAGCGGGGCGACAATGTGCGGCTTGTGGAGCTTGCGGAGAAAAATGCGCGCGAGGAGGCCGAGCGCGTGACCACCCGCGCAGAGCGCGCGGCGGGCGCGCTGGCGCTGCTGCAGGCGGCGCTGGCGCTGCCGCAGGCGCCCAAGCGCATCGAGTCCTACGATATTTCAAACCTTGCCGGGACGGACATCGTCGCGTCAATGACAGTCTTTGAGGATGCAAGACCCAAAAAATCCGATTACCGGCGCTTCAGGCTGGAGAACCTGGAAAATCAGGACGATTACGCCTCCATGGAGCAGGTGCTGCGCCGCCGCTTCGCGCATTTTCTGCAGGGCGACGCGGGCTTTTCGCAAAGGCCGGACCTGCTGCTCATCGACGGCGGGGCGGAGCATGCGAAAATTGCGCGGCGCGCGCTCGCGGAGCTTTCGCTGGAGATTCCGGCGGTCGGCATGGTCAAGGACGACCGCCACCGCACGCGCGCGCTGGTCTGGCCGGACGGGCGGGAGGTCGGCATCGCCGCGCAGCCGGCGCTGTTTGCGCTCGTCGGCCGCATCCAGGAGGAGACGCACCGCTTTGCCATCGAGTATAACCGGCAGCTCCGCAGCCGCCGCGTGCGCGCCTCAAGCCTGGAGAAAATTCCGGGCGTCGGCCCGAAGCGCCGGCAGGCGCTTCTGCGGCGCTTCGGCTCGATTGCCGCCATTGAAAAGGCCGCGCCGGAGGCGCTGGCGGAGCTTTTGCCTGCGCCGGCGGCGCGGGCGGTTTACGATTATTTTCATCCGAAGGAGGAAGCAGCATGCGCGTCATCACCGGAAGCGCCCGCGGAACAGCCCTGAAGGCGCCCAAGGGGCTCGATACGAGACCCACGCTCGACCAGGTCAAGGAGGGCATGTTCTCCGCCGTCCAGTTTGAGGTGGAGGGGAGCACGGTGCTCGATCTGTTTGCCGGCTCCGGCCAGCTCGGCATCGAGGCGCTCAGCCGCGGCGCGCGGCACGCAGTGTTTGTGGACGCCGGGCGCGAGCCCTGCCGCATCATCCGGGAGAATCTGGAGAAGACCCGGCTGGCGGACCGGGCGGAAATTGTGTGCGCCGACGGCCTTCGCTACCTCAGAACGGCGGGGCGGCGCTTCGAACTGGTGCTTCTTGACCCGCCCTACGCGGGAGATTTTCTTGAAAATACGTTAAATCTCATATCAGAAATTGACATTTTAGCGAAAAGTGGTATAATAATCTGTGAAAGACCCGCGGAAAGGGCGCTGCGCACAGATTTTCCGGGCCTCCGGCACTGGCGGGATTACCGCTACGGCCGGGCCGCGCTGACGATTTTCCGCAAGGCCGAACCCTTGGAGGGCCTATGAAAACAGCGATTTACCCCGGCAGCTTCGACCCGGTTACCAACGGTCACCTCAACATCATCCGCCGCGCGGCGAACAGCTTTGAACGTCTCATCGTCTGCGTGATGATCAACGGCGACAAGCGCCCCATGTTTACGCCGGCGGAGCGCGTCGCGCTTCTTAAACGCGTGACGGCGGATCTGCCGAACGTGCAGATTCTGCACTCCGACATGCTTCTTGCGGACTTTGCCCGCGAGCAGGGGAGCACCATCATTATCAAGGGCCTTCGGGCCGTTTCCGATTTTGAGCGCGAGTTCCAGATGGCGCTCATCAATCATAAGCTCAATCCGGAACTTGATACCATGTTCCTGACGGCGGAGCACCAGTTCATGTATCTGAGCTCCAGCATTGTCAAAGAGCTGGCACGGTATGAGACGGATCTGCGGGATTTCATTCCCGAGGAGATCATCCCGGACTTCAAGGCCAGAATGCAGGAACAAATTGGGGCAAATCTAAGGAGGTAACAACTATGGCAAGCGGCATTGAGGAAATCCTCACAACTCTGTACGAAATGGTACAGGATGCGTGGAGTCTGCCTCTGGGCGCGGATAAGTGTGTGCTGGAGCGCGATAAGGTCCTGGACCTGCTCGACGAGATCAGCAACCAGCTTCCGGGCGAGCTCAAGCAGGCCAAGACCATTGTCGAGTCCCGCAACGAGGTCATCACCAACGCCAAGCGCGAGGCCGAGAATATTCTCAAGCAGGCCGAGCAGCGCGCCCGCCAGATGATCTCCCGCGAGGAGGTCTACAAGCAGGCCGAGCAGGAGGCCGACGAGCTCATGAAGCAGGCGCAGGCCAAGATCAAGGAGCTCCGGCAGGTCACGAACGACTATGTCGACGATTCCATGAAGCGCACGGAGGACGCCATTGCGCAGGCGCTGTCCGAAATCCGCGAATCCCGCGGCAAGTTCCGCGCGTTGGTCAATCCCCAGCAGGCCAAGCCCTCGCCGATCATCGAGGACGTATAAGCGTTTTTTCCATCAGAAACAGGCTGTGATAAGGACAGAGGAAGCGGAAAGGCTCCAGAGAGAGGGCGGGTGCTGCGAGCCCTTGCCGGAACGCTTCGGACGTCGCCTTTGAGCCGCGCGCCGAACCCGGAAAATCCGGAAAGTAAGCTGCGCCGGGTTCTCCCGTTACAGAGATTGAGGGTCCGCGCCTGCGCGCGGGAACTTCAGGTGGTACCACGGTTTGCAGAAATCGCCCTGAACAGTGTCTGTTCAGGGTGTTTTTTATCACAATCAGGAGGAAGCCTATGCACGCAGAATATGTGTTTGCCCCCAGCGCCTATTCCTTTGACCTGGAGCAGGAGCTTGCGAAGGCGCTTCAGGCGCGTACGGAGCTGATTTCCCGGAAGCAGAACCCGAAGCTCTGGCGTCTGACGGACCGGATGAACGCCTATGCCGCGAAGGGGCCGTCAGAGCCGGCGTTGAAGCGGCGGCGGATATTCCGGGCGGCGATGAGCGGGCTTCTGGCCGTACTGGGCGCGGCGGCGCTGATTCCGGGACTCATGGAGCCAAGGAACCGGACGCTGATCACGGTCGGAGTCATATGCCTGCTTCTTGCGCTGGCGCGGGTGCTGCCCGCTGCCGCGGCGGGCTCCGGCGCGCGCTTCCAGAGAGCCGCACATCAGCACCTGACAAGCCTTCGCGCGGTGGACCTTTCGCAGAAGCCTGTAATCCGCTTTACGGAAAGCGGCATGCGGATTCAGAGCAATCAGGGCGGGAAGGACTACGGCTATGAGAGCATGGAAGCGCTGGTTGAAACGCCGCGGCTGTTCCTTCTTACGCACGGCGGCGCGGCGACGGTCCTGCAGAAGAAGGATCTGGTGCTCGGAACCGGCGAAGAATTCACACAGTTTTTCCTTTCCCACGCGCCGGCGCTGGCCGCGCAGCTGACCGATACGGACGAATGAATCATTTCAAGGAGATGTATTATGAGAAAAGAACTTCCCAAGCAGTATGATCCCAAGCTGGTGGAGGATCAGATTTATGCGCTGTGGATGCAGAACGACTGCTTCCGCGCCGAACCCGATCCCGACAAAAAGCCCTATTCCATCGTCATGCCGCCCCCCAACGTCACGGGCCAGCTCCACATGGGCCACGCCATGGACTGCACGCTGCAGGACATCCTCACGCGCTACAAGCGCATGCAGGGCTACAGCGCGCTCTGGCTGCCCGGCACGGACCATGCGGGCATCGCCACGCAGATCAAGGTCGAGGAGGAGCTGCGCGTCAACGAGGGCAAGACCCGATATGACCTCGGCAAGGAAAAATTCCTCGAGCGCGTCTGGGCCTGGAAGGAGAAATACGGCAACCGCATCGTCCAGCAGCAGAAGAAGATGGGCGTCAGCTGCGACTGGTCCCGCGCGCGCTTTACCATGGACGAGGGCTGCTCGAAGGCTGTGCGGGAAACGTTCTGCGAGCTCTACGACAAGGGCCTGATTTACAAGGGCAGCCGCATCATCAACTGGTGCCCGCACTGCCTGACGGCGCTTTCCGACGCGGAGGTCGAGTATACCGACAAGCCCGGCCATCTCTGGTATATCCGCTATCCGCTTTCCGACGGCAGCGGCGACATTGTCGTCGCCACAACCCGCCCGGAGACCATGATGGGCGATACGGGCGTGGCCGTCAACCCGAACGACGAAAAGT
>CAKUHJ010000057.1 GCA_934655935.1 uncultured Oscillospiraceae bacterium
TGTCAAAAGGGCGGCCCGCAGGCCGCCCTTTTTGCAGCTTCTTATTCGCCGATGACCATGACCTGGATCGTACGCTTGCGCGCGCGTGTCTGGTCCCAGTCGATGAAATGGACGCGGCCGAATTCGCCGAGGTCCATCTGGCCGTCGTCCATGACGACGGTGACGCTGCGGCCGATGATGGACGAGCGCAGATGTGCGTCGGTATTGTGGCAGCCGAAGTTATCCTCGCCGTGCTCCTCGGCGAAGACAAGCGCCTTCTGGCCGGGATGCAGGTACATGCCCTCGTAGCGGCAGGTGGGAATCCACTCCTCAAACACGTTGACCAGATCCTGCTGCAGGGTCTCAAGGCCCGTCATGGACATGTCAAACGCGCATTCCTGCGTGATGACAGAGCAGGTGGTGTGGTGGGAATAGACGACGACAATGCCGTTCTTCACGCCGGACTTGGCGGCAATTTCCTTTACGCGGTCGGTCACATCGTGGAACGAGACGGCGCGGTCTCTCGACTGGACCTGAAAAGACTCTTTAAAAACCATAATTTCCTCCTTAGATTTCCGCTCAGGCTTCCTGCTTCTTCAGATCGTCCGCAGCACGGCGGGTGGCGGCGATCATTTCGTCGATCATGGCGATGGGGTCCGCGGCGTTCATAATGCCGGAGGCAGCGCCCGCTGCCTCGGAGCCGGCCATGATGAAGTCATAGACCTCCTGCCCGCAGGTGATGCCGGCGGCCTGCTCGACCATGATGTTGGGGTCAATTTCCTTGATGACCCGGATGGAGTCACGGACATAGGCCATGGGGCTGGAGCCCTTGCCGCCGCCGATGATCTCGGAGGGTTCGGGGTTGATAATGTCGGGGTGCAGCTGTGCGATGGCCTTGGCCTCGTCGAGCGTATCGGCGCAGGCGAAGACCAGGAAGTCCAGCTCGCGCGCGCGGTCGATGGTCTTCTTCATCTGCGGCAGGCTCATGGGCTTTTCGCAGTGGTTGATCATCACGCCGACGGCGCCGGCAGCCTTCAGGCCCTCCGGCAGGATATCCGCGCAGCCGCGGCCGGGGCGAAGCGTATCCATATAGGTTGCCAGGACGAAAAGGTGCTTCGTATTCTCTGCGACACGGCGGACCTCCAGCGCCGGGCAGATGAACAGAACGTCGATATCGTACTTTTCGGCGGCCCGGTCTGCAGCCTTGGCATACTCCAGGAGCTGATCGCCGTAAACGTAGTTTTTGGTTCCGACTTCAAAATACGGGGTGCGAATGGTGGGTTTCATGTTGTGTTCTTCCTTTCCTTGGTCGTTGCGGTGGGTAAATGTATCTTCAGGCAAGAATGCCCTCATTCATGGAGGCCTGCAGGACCTGCAGACCAGAGCTCTGCAGGCGGTCCAGAATTTCCGGGGTGATGCTGTCGTCCGTTACCAGGGCGTCCAGCTTTGTAAGGGGCACGTAGGCCACATGGGAGGAGACCGAGAACTTTGAGGCGTCGGCCAGAAGAATGCTGTTGTCCGAGTTGCGGATGGCAATCTGGTTCATGCGGGCGGTTTCAAAGTCGGTGGTGGTGAACTGGCGGCACTCCACGCAGCCGTCCGCACCGATGAAGCTCTTGTTGAAATAGAGCCCCTCCAGCGCCTGCTCCGTAAGATAGCCGCACACGTCCTTCCGGTTGGCGCGGTACTTTCCGCCCAGCAGCGTGACGGGCATGTAGGGCGAGAGCAGCTCCAGATTTGCAAGCGAATTCGTATAGACCTTCAGCGACAGCCGCTCCTTCTGCAGCCGGGTGATGAGCTCCGCGCAGAAGCACTGGATGGTTGTGCCGGAATCGCAGAAAATGACGTCTCCGTCCTCCGGAAGCAGGCATGCGCGGCGCGCAATGGCCGTTTTACGGTCAATGTTCTTCTTCGCGCCGTCCTCAAAGGAATACAGCGTCATGGCGTGGCCGAGCAGCTGAACGCCGCCATGCGTCCGGATGGCAAGGCCTTCCTTTTCGAGCTTTGTAAACATACGCCGCGCGGTGGACTCGGAAATATCCAAAAGCGCCATCGCGTCCGCAAGGCTCAGCTTCTGTACGATGGAGAGTCTGGACATCAGCTCCTGTTCACGCTCAGACTTCATCGGAAATCCTCCTATCCGGGCAGTTTTACAGCTGGCGAAGGAAGCTGCGGATTTCGTTCAGGCCGTCCAGCACGCCCAACTCCAGCGTATGCTCGATGCTGGAGTAGGCGGGCAGAACCACAAGCTTTCCTTCCTTTGCGGCCTCGTCGCGGTTGATGCCGAAGGTGTTGCAGGGCTCAAGCGCGAGAACGTAATCGTGTGATTTCATCATCTTCCACTGCACAAGGTTCGGAAGATTCTTCGTGTCGAAGGCAAGATAGGCGCCCAGCTCCAGGCGCTCGTTATAAATTACGCCGCAGGCGCGGTCGCCGAGCTGGGTGCGGAAGTAGAGCTCCTCGCCGCAGCCGTCCACGGGCGCGGTCATATGGTGGTAATCCTTAGAGATATCGTTCATGGGCTCACACTTGCAGCTGGAGGTTTCCACAAGGGAATCCGCCTGCAGCAGGGGATAGCCGAAGTTTACATGATAGAGGAGCATGAACGGCTCGTCCTCAGCCTCAAAGTTTGTGATGATATCATGAATCTGCAGATTTTTGCTGTTCAGCTCCGTCTCGATGGTACGGCGGATGGACAGGTGGCGGCCGTACATCTTGGTCTGGTGCACCTCGCCGCGCGCACGCAGGAGATACCGCTCGCCGTCCCAGTAGGTTTCGGTGCCGAAGTTCTGCGCCGGCACATGGGAAATGCGTCCATGCGTGGGGTAGATGCCGCCTTCGGTCGCCTGACCGCCGACGTTTCCGAGGCCGCAGGTAACCAGCATGCCGGCCGGCCACTGCTCGCAGAATTCGCCGTCGCAGGGGGAGAAGGCCTGCGGGGAGGTCAGACCGTTCTTGCACTGGAAGCTGAGGTTGACGCCCTTATAGCTCAGATCAAACAGATCCATACAGCGATCGGGGACGACGGTGAAGCGGAGTCCTGCAGCGTTGTAGAACTCTGCCAGCTGAATGCCTTCGCCGCGGCCATGCAGAAGCTTGGATTCGCGGATACCGGCGAGCTGAGAAATGTTTCCGAGTTGTTTGAGTAATTCGATGTTCATATGATCCTCTTTTTTCATGCGTGCTGCCGCTCCGGCGGCCGGCCGGAGCGGCAGCGGTGGTGGGTGTTATTTGATTTCGACGACCTCAAAGCCCATCATCTGACCGAAGGCCTTGATTTCCTCGATATCTGCGTCATAGACCAGCGCGGAATGGTGCGTGCCGCCGGCCAGGGAGAACTCCTTCAGGAACTGCGGGAGCTTTTTGCAGGGCTTCATCCAGCCCTGGGTGGAGTGGCGGTAAGCGCCGCGCTCGAGGCCCTCTTCCAGCATCTCGACGTCGGAGACGATGAGATTGAAGTGGTCCTTCATCGGCGCAAGGTTTACATAAACAGCCTTGCCCTTGCGCAGGCAGTTGTACATGGCGACAGTGTCGCCGCAGGAATTGTAGTTAAACGGGCAGTTGCTGATGAGCGGCTTCCACTGCGCAAGCTTCGGGTTGCTCTCGCCCATGTGGCTCAGGAGAATGACGTCCTGCTCCCAGTCCGGGCAGAACATTTCGGTAAAGGTGGTGTTGGGGTAGACGCTCAGGAGCGCGCCGACCAGACCTGCCGTCAGCACGTCGCCCTCGCCGGCGTAGCCAAGGCCGCGCTCCATGATCTTGCAGCACTCGATAAATGGCATTTTGGGCAGCCCGCAGATATCCAGCGTCAGGAAATTGACGGTCGCGGCGTTCAGGCCCTTGTCGGACATCCACTTGCGCACGGCCAGGCCGGAGCGGGTGGCCTCGCGGTATTCGGCCTGGAAGGTGATATCGGAATCGTAATGCGCGGCGTCGTAGGCAAGCTCCGTGTCAATTTCCGCTTCAGTGACCTTCGGCAGGTATTCCTTGACCACCTCGGGCGTCATGTATTCCACCACGGCGCCGATATCGCTGCGGTAGCGCTCGTCGGAGATCAGGAAGTCGCCCATTCCGGTGAACGAGCCGCCGACGGAGCCGACCTTCATGGTCTGGAAGGCCTTCTTCACAGCCGCGGCGCGGCACATGCCGACGACCTCGGAGACAACCTCGCTGTGCAGCGCGTGGCCGACGCAGAGATAGTAGGGCCTGCCGTTCTTCCTGAGCATGTTGCACATGTCCTGCACGCCGTGGATGCCGTGGTTGGCGCTGATGCAGCCCTTGTAGTTGGCGACCTTCAGAAGCTGATAGTCGGGCGTGGTGTCAAAGACGACGATGGGCGCGTCCAGGCTCAGAAGCGCCTCGATGGACTCCAGAGACGGCGAATAGGCCAGATGCTGCGTGATGACGGCGCTGACGCCGGCGTCGTTGAATTTCTTTGCCGCGCGGTCAAACTCCGGCTTGATGCGGCAGACCTCGTCTGCCAGGACGACCTCAAGACCCTGGCTTTCCAGCATCTTGATGAGCATGTGCATGTAATCCACCATGGGGTCGCGGTAGTGCGGGTTGGAATCGTCATAGAGCTTGATGTAAAGGGGAAGATAGCCGACCTTGATCTTGTTCATTTGAATGACCTCCCGGATAAACCTTAAATTCAATTAACCGTAAATGGATTTTCTTGCGCCCTCGATGAGATTGGCGGCGTTGTTGTACATGATATCCTCGATATCCTGCCTGGTAAGGCCGAGCGTCTTTGCCGCGCGCTTGAAGGCCAGCAGCTCCTCATAGAGGAAGAAGGTGATCTTCTCGGCCTCCTCGGGCGAGACCTCGCGCAGATGGCGGTCCTGCCTGGGGTCGCCGTAGAGTCCGGGCGGGACGAGGTTGATGTAGGTGCCGTTTTCCTCGATGCGGTGGGTGCGCATGCGCAGAATCGGCATATCCGTGCCGTACATGACGTGCTTGACGCCGGCATGGCGGAGGACCTCGGTGATGGCATACTCGCAGCAGTTGGCGCAGAAGTCATACATGAGGTCGGGCGCCTGGTCGAGCGTCTGGAAGGCGTTGCCGACGTCCTCCTTGGTATAGGCTCTGCCAATGTGCGCGATGATGAGACGGATGTTCGGGAATTCCTTCTTGATCTCCATGATCTGCGCGAGGTTGACCGGGTCCTTCAGACGGCCGTTTCTCGGGATATGGAGCATGACGATGGCGCCCAGCTCGTCCATCTTCTTGAGCTGATATTTCGGGAAGAAGTCGAAGATGCGGATTTCCGCCTCCGGAAGATACTTGGGCGACAGGCTCAGATAGGACTTGAGTCCCAGGAAGCCGCCCTTGCGGATTTCCTGCTCCAGCTCCTCGCCGGACTGCTCCGGGCGGCTGTAATAAAGCGCGGGGAAGCCGGTCTTGCGGGAGGCCTCGGCAACATAGGCGTTGTTCTTGTCCCAGGCGCCGCGGCTGGTGAACATCAGAGCGGTGACGTCCTTGCCCGGAAGCATCAGGCGGTAGGTCTCCTGCAGGTCCTCAATGGAGTTGTCCAGCGCCACAAGGCTCGGCCAGGTGACGGTGCGCTTGACCTCTCCGGGGGCCAGCGGCTTATGGTCCAGATACTTGTCCAGCCAGACATGCGTATGGACGTCCAGAATTTTCTGAGGCAGGAAATCGCGGAGCTCTGTTTCGTAAATTTCCTTGTCCAGAGGGGTGACTTCAAACAGTGCCATAAATCAAATCTCCTTTTGCATTCTGCACAGATGAAAATGTGGAAATGACGGACAATACAGAATAGAGCAGGGAATCTCAGCCCTTGACCGCGCCGGCGGCAATGCCCTTGATGAAGTATTTCTGCAGGCAGAGGAACAGAACGATCATCGGCAGGCTGACGAGAATGATACCGGCGAACGCATAGCCGAATTCCATGGCGCGCGCGCCGAAGAAGCCGTTGATGCCGACCATCAGAGTAGGGTTCTTGTTCTCGTTCAGGAGCGAACGGGAGACCAGATAGTCGTTCCAGATGCCGACGCCGCAGCGGATTGCGCATGTGGCGGTGACAGGCGCCAGAAGCGGAAGGAAGATGCGAGAATACACGCCGAACGTGGAGCAGCCGTCGATGTACGCCGCCTCCTCCAGCTCCTTCGGCAGGTCCCGCATGAAGCCGGAAAACAGGAAGGTCGCAAACGGCAGGTTCCAGGCGGACTGGATGAGGATGCAGCCCCAGATGGAGTCGTAGGTGCCAAGACGTGTGGCCTGCACGGTCAGCGGCAGCAGGCAGCCGATGAAGGGGATGACCATGAGCGTGACGAGCACGCTGTAATAGCCGGTGAAGATTTTGCTGCGGATTCTGGAGATGGCAAAGCCCGCAAGGGACGCGCAGATGATGACGATGACCAGCGAGGCCAGGGTAATGACGAGCGTGTTGCTCAGCGCCTGCCAGTATTTCATCTTTTTAATGACGTAGGGGAAGTTCTCCAGCGTGAAAAGCTCCTTTGTCAGAACGAGCGGATATTTGATGATATCCTTGCGGTCCTTGAATGCGCCGAGCACGAGGTAGTAGATCGGCAGCAGCATAATCACGGTGCAAAGGCCAAGAAGCAGCTCCTGAAGGAAGCTGGAAAGTCTTTTTTGTCTTTTCATCAGAAAATATCCTCCCTCTTACGAAGCACAACCAGCTGAACGAGAGAGATCAGCGCGATGATCAGCAGCAGCACCACGGACAGCGCGGAGCCGCGTCCGTAGTCAAAGGCCTGGAAGCCGAAGAAGAAAATTCTCTGGGTAATCAGGAGCGTGGAATGGCCGGGCAGGCCCTTCGAAATCAGGTACGGCAGCTCGTAGGCCTTGAAGGCTGCGATGGTGGTGGTAATCACGTTGATGGTGATGGAGGAGGCCATCATGGGGATGGTGATATGCTTGAGCTGCTGGCGGGGGGTTGCGCCGTCGATGGCGGCCGCCTCGTACAGATCCTGCGGAATGGCCTGCAGGCCTGCCAGAAACACCACCACGCACAGGCCGATCTGGACCCAGGCCGCGCCGATGATGATGGCGATATTGGTAACGCCGCGCGTCTCCAGCCAGTTGACGGCCGGCAGGCCCGCGGAGGTAATGATCTTGTTGATGACGCCGTTATTGTAGTTGTACATAATGCGCCACAGAATACCGACAACTGCACCGGAAAGCAGGGCCGGGAAGAACCACAGCGAGCGCATCAGCCCTCTCGGCAGGCGGCCAGTGCCCTTTTTGTCGAGCGCGAGTGCCGCGAGAAACGCGACCACGACGGTGATGATCGTCACACCGACGGCAAAGGTTATGGTGGCGAACATCATCTCGCCGAAGCCCTCAATTTCATTGAGGTGCATGTAGTTGTAGAGCCCGACAAAGTTGTAGCTCTTGGAAAGTCCGTCCCAGTCTGTCAGGCTGTAGCGGATGACGTTGACCAGGGGGATGATCATAAAGGTAAAGCAAAGCACCAGCGACGGCAGAATAAAGAAAAGACCCGTGGTGCGCTGGTTTCGTTCAAGGCGCGTCAGGCGCCCTGCACTGGAAGAACGCTGTTTCATAGGATCCCTCATTTCTCTGGGTTACTCAGGGTAACGTGCGGTTATTCTTCTGTTCTTGGAAGGGTGGGTTAGCCCCGCAGCCCCGGGGGAGGGCAGGAACCTCCCCCGGGGCCGGGTCTATTTGCTTACTTGTTGAGCGGGGAAGCCTGCTCGACGGACCACATGGTGGCCACGGCGTCCTCGGCGGTGTTGTCACCGGTCAGAACGCCCTGAATCTTCGCCATGACAGCATCCTTGAACTCGGCGCTGTACAGGTTGAAGCCCATCAGAACGAACGGGGCGTTGCCCATATCGGCGACGATGGGAACCATTGCCTCGGGAAGCACGATCTGGTCGGAGGTGATGGAGGTGATCACGGGCACGGTGCCGCGCGCGTTCTGGATCAGCATGAAGTTTTCGCCTTCAAACAGCCAGTTGAAGAAGGTCTCCAGCGCAGCCTGCTCGGCCTCGGTACGGTTGGGGTTCTCGGTGACGCAGAACGCGTCCTCGGGAGAGGTGGAGATGTAGGGAAGCTCTCCGGCAGCGCCGAAGGGGGGCAGGGAGGCGGCGCCGTTTTCAAGGCTGCCGAGGATCATGCCGCCGTTCCAGTTGCCGGCCAGGCACATCGCGGCCAGACCGTCGGACATGTAGGTTGCGGCGTCCTCTTCCAGCGCGGAGGCAGAGCCCTCCAGGAAGTAGGGCGCGATCTCCTGCAGGCGGGCGGTCGCCTCGGGATACTTGGTGAAGTCGAAGGTGCCGTTCTTGAAATCGTCCTCATAGTTGCCGAGGTCTTCGCCGGCAACGTTGGCAAGGATCAGCTCATAGATCATCCAGCAGGTGGTGTGCTTGCCGGCGGCGGTGGTCAGGGGCGCAACGCCGGTCTTTTCCTTGATGTCCTTGCAGCACTGGATCAGCTCGTCCCAGGAGGTCGGAACGGTGTCCCAGCCGGCCTGGTTCAGGATGTCCATGTTGTAGAACATGCAGGAGAACGCGGCGCCCTGGCACATACCGACGAGCTTGCCGTCAAAGGTGTAGGCGTCGGCATAGGCCTTCGGCATGACCTTGGCGCAGTCCCAGTTGGTCAGGTCGGTCAGCAGGTTCTGCTCGACCAGCGCGTTCATCATGACGCCGTTGTTGAGCTGGATGGCGTCGGGAAGGTCGTTGGCGGCAAGGCGCTGCTGCAGGAAATCGGCGTCGGAGCCGAGGCCAACGTGCTCAATGTGAATGTTGGGATACTGTTCTTCGAAGCGAGCTTCCAGCTCGTCCCATGCGTCTGCCCAGTCAACCTGAGCAAGGAAGACCTCGAGGGTCACTTCTTCGTCAGACGCTTCGGCGGGCTTTTCTTCCTCAGCCGGCTTGTCCTCTGTCTTCGCGGGTTCTTCGGTCTTCGCGGGTTCTTCGGTCTTTGCGGGTTCGTCAGTCTTCGCGGGGGTGTTGGCCGCACAGGCGACCAGGCCAAGAACCATGATCATGGCCAGCAAAAGGGCAATCAGTTTCTTCATGTTTCTTCATTTCCTCCTTGAATTTCTTTTACTGAGAGCACTGCGCTCCCAGGACCTTACAGGCCGTAGACTTTGCCCAGGGCTTCGGCGACGCGCTTATATTCCGCGAACAGGGGCCGGTAAAGCTCCGCCCGCTGCGCGTTGGGAACGATCACGCGCTCCTCCACCTTCAGACATTCGTATCCCTCCTCGGCGCTGGAATAGATTCCCGAGCCCACGCCGGCCAGAACCGCCGCGCCGACACAGGCAAGGTCGGCAACGTTCGGAATCCGGACGGGCAGATTCGCAATGTCCGCCACCAGCTGCGGCCAGAGCGTGCTTTTGGAGGCGCCTCCTGCGAGCTTCAGACCTTCCTTGGAAGGCTTGGCCCTGAACGCTTCCATCATCCAGACGACCTGGAACGCAACGCCCTCCATAACGGCGCGGGCAATATCAAAACGGTCATGGGAAAGATCCATGCCGATTAAGGACGCTTTGCTGAAGGGCTTGCCATGGCCGGCATAGCCCTGGAAGGGATAGAAGAACAGACCGTCCTCCGCGGCGCGGCGCCGGGCTGCCTCTTCGTTGAGGCGCGCGTAGCTCAGCTGCTCGCCGCCCTCGCCGAGCGCAAGGTTCCGGCGCAGCCACTCCAGGCACACACCGCCCGAGGAAAGAGACCACAGCGTACCCCATTTTCCGGGGACGGCCGCGACGGACTGGGCAAGCCCGGATTCAAAATCGGGCTCGGAGCCGATGGCGGTGATGACCCAGCAGGTGCCGGAGCCGATGAGAATGTCGCCCGCGTGTACGGCGCCTGCGCCAAGCGCGACGGCGTACTGATCGTGCGCGCCGGCGACGAGCACGCAGTCCGTGGAAAGCCCGAGCGCCTCCGCGGCGGCCTGCGTGAGATGGCCGATGACCTCGCCGGAGCGGAGAAGCCTGGGAAGCTGCGTCTCGCGGACGCCGGCAAAGGCGAGAAGCGTGGGATCGTAGGCGGCCCTGCGGACGTCGCAGAGCTGATCAATACCGGCGTCGGAAAGGTCGCATGCGGCCACGCCGGTCAGATGGTACGAGACATAGCTCGGGACGGAGAGGAACATGGCGGTTTTTTCGAAAAGCGCCGGCTCATGCGTTCTCATCCAGCGGATTTCCTGCGCCAGAAGGCCGAGGCCGAGATGCCAGCCGGTTTTCTGGTACATGTCGGCGTCGGAGCCGACCTCCTTCAGGAACTGCTCGCGCTCGTCCGTTGTTCTTGAGTCGTTCCAGACGATGGCCGGGCGCAGCGCGCGGCCCTCTGCGTCCGTCGGGACGAAGGTGCCGCCCTGCAGCGACAGGGAGATGGCGGCGACGTTCCTTGCCACCGCGGGGTCGCTGCAGACCTCGCGCACGGTGTGCACAATCGCGTTCCACCAGTCCTGCGCGTTCTGTTCGCTCCAGCCGACCTGCGGCGTGGAGAGCGGATATGCCTCATATGCATGGCCCAGCAGCTTGCCTCCGGCGGAAAACAGAAGGGTTTTCGTTCCGGTCGTTCCAACGTCAATGCCGAGCAGATATTGTTCTTTCATTTGCAGTTACCGTGGGGGCGGCGGGCTTCTGCGCCCCGTTCCTTGATTGATTGATACCTCAAGTTTAGCGCGATCGGTTCAGAAAGTCAATCTTTTCTGACCGAATCGGTCAAAAAGGGCTAATTGCATAAATTGCATTTATTTTTTTGTGACGTTCCGCCAGAATCATCCTGAAAAACAGCTCGATTTTTCCGTTCCTGCTGCGCGGACGTTTGTGCACGAAAAGATGCAAAACGGTCAGATATGCAATACAGCCCTGCATGCGTCACGACAGCGCAGCCGGTGTACTTGACATTTCAAAGCGAAAAAATTAAAATGGAAAAATACTTGTAGAGCGATTCTGGAGGGAAAGATGAAGAAACCCGGCATAAGAAGTGCGGCGGATCGTGTGTTTGATATTACTGCGCTGGGAGAAAGTCTGGTGGATTTTGTCCAGGCGGGGACGGAGGGCGGCGCGCTCCGCTTTGCCGCGAATGCCGGCGGCGCGCCGGCGAATCTTCTCTCGGCAGCCGCAAAATTCGGGATGCGGTGCGCGCTGATCAGCAAGGTGGGGGAGGACGTCTTCGGCCATTATCTGCAGCAGGCCTACCAGAAGGCAGGAATTGACGTGTCCGCGCTGGTGTTC
>CAKUHJ010000058.1 GCA_934655935.1 uncultured Oscillospiraceae bacterium
CTGCACCCTTGCCGGGCTTGACATGCTGGAACTCAACGACCTGCATGATCTTGCCGTCCATCTCGAAGGTTTTACCGTTTCTGAAATCACCAGCGGTAATGGTTGCCATAAAAAGTTCCTCCAATATATGAGATTTCAACACTGCCTCATAATAGCCTTTTCATTTTACATCAGGGCAGCGTAGATTTCAAGTGATTCTTACAAAATTATCAAATTTTTCGCGCTCTTGGTCATATTCTCGCAGCTGTCGGCCGTGATGATGACGGCGTCCTCAATCCGGACGCCGAACTTGTCCGGAAGATAGATGCCCGGCTCCGCCGAGACCACCGCGCCCGCGGGCATCGGCTTGTCGTTCGCGACGCTGGCGTTGGGCGCTTCGTGAATCAGAAGGCCCAGGCTGTGGCCATAGCTGTGGCCGAAGTATGCGCCGTAGCCGGCGTCGGCAATGACCTTTCTGGCCGCGCCGTCCATCGCTTTGCCGGTGACGCCGGCTTTTGTCGCGGCCAGGCCGGCCCGCTGCGCGTCCAGTACGATGTGGTAGACCTTGTCCATTTCCTCGGTCACAAAGCCGAGTGCGACGGTGCGCGTCATGTCCGAGCAGTAGCCGTGATAGGCCGCGCCGAAGTCCATGGTGATGAAGTCGCCGAATTTCAGAACCCGGTTTGTCGGCACGCCGTGCGGCATGGAGGTGTTGGGGCCTGAAATGGTAATGGGCTCAAAGGCAGGACCGTCCGCGCCGTTCTGCGCCATGCGGTAAAGAAGCTCCGCCTGCAGCTCCTTCTCGGTCATGCCGGCGCGGATGACGTTCAGAAGGTCGGAGAAGGTCTTGTCCGTGATGGCCTGCGCGCGGCGCATGTAATCGAGCTCCCAGGGCTCCTTGACGGCGCGGAACGAGCTGATCCTTGCCGCAAAGGGCACGAGCTTCGCGCTGAGTTTTGCGCTGTAGGTCATATATTCGCCGTAGGTCAGCACGTCCTCCTCAAAGCCCATGGCCTTGATTTCGTGCGCGGCGATGACGGCCTCGATCCGGGAGGAATAGCTGTGCTCCCGGTCGACCATCCGGACGGTGAAATCCGGCAGATTTTTCTCGGCGGCCTCAATATAGCGGCTGTCGGTAAAATAATAGCATTCGCTCTTTGTCACGACGGCAATACCCTCGGCAATGTCGTACTGCGCGGCGTACATGCGGTTGTGCCGGGAGCAGAGAAGAAGCGCGTCAACCTCGCCCTCAGAAACAAGCTTGCGGTATTTTTCAATGTTTTTCATGCTGCAGTCTCCTTTTTCCAATCAGTATAAACGGCAATTCGGCAAGATGCCGGAGCTTCAGAAGAAATGTATGATTGTCAATCGCGGGAATCAGAATGGACCTCAGACCTGCGCAGTTTGCACCCAGCACGTCGGTAAAGATCTGGTCGCCGACAAGCGCGCATTCCTCCGGGCGCATGGAAAAGCGCCGTAGGCATTCGCGGATGCCGCGCGGAAAGGGCTTTTTTGCGTGGGTGATGATCGGAATGCCGTATTTTGCGGCAAAGTCCGGCGCGCGCTGCTTTTTCGTATTGGAGACGATGCACAGCCGGACCTGGCTGCACGCGTGCATGCGCCGCAGCCACGCATCCATCTGCGCGGTTGGAACAGAGGTCGTATAGGGAACGATGGTGTTGTCAAAATCCATCATCAGAAGCTTCACGCCGTGCGCTTCGAGCAGCTCCGGCGTCAGCGCCTCCAGACAGGGACAGATTTCCTTCGGAATCAGAGAAAAGGACATATCAGAACCTACGCTCGCATAAAGATATTTCCAAGTATAGCACAAGGGGGGCAATTTGTCCATGCTGCAATACCCGTTTCCGGAGCAAATGCGCGGAGATGTTCTGATCGAGGGGCTGTGCGCGCAGACAGGCGCGCGGGAGGGGACGCTTTATTTCAGCGCAGACGGCGCGGTCCCTGCGGACTATGAAGGCCCGGTCTTCTGCGAAAGGCGCTTCTGCCCGGCCTGTCCCGGCTGGCTTGCCGAGCAGGCGCGCGCCAGGGCGTATCCGTCGCATCCGGTTTTTCTGGACACGCGGACGTCGGGCGGCAGCTTTTCCGCGCGGCTGCGCCTTGCAAAGGCGCAGTACGGCGGCAGGCTCTGGGTGTGGCTGACGCCGATGGCGCATGTGTTCCCGATTCCGTGCCCGGATGGGGAGGGCGCGCCCGTCTGCGAAGCGCAGAAAACGCAGATGCTTTCCCTTCCGGGGCACGAATCGGAAGCGCTCATGTGCAGGTATGCGTTCTTCCTGAACGAGCAGGAGCAGCCGCAGATGTTCCTTTATGATACGCCGCAGACGCTCCGGAAAAAGCTCCAGCTCCTTCAGGAGCTGGAGCTGGAGCATGTGTTCGGAAGCTTTACGCCTCTTGTGCCATGATCGATTCCGTCTGCTCCTGCTGATACTGGCGGGTATACAGGCGGTAATAGGCGCCCTGGGCCTGCATCAGCTCCTTGTGGGAGCCGCGTTCGATGATTTTTCCGTCGTGGACCACAAGAATCACGTCCGAACGGCGGATGGTAGACAGGCGATGGGCGATGATAAACGAGGTCCGGCCCTCCATCACGCGCTCGATGGCGGACTGGATCAGCTGCTCCGTCACGGTGTCGACAGAGGAGGTCGCTTCGTCCAGAACAAAAATCCGGGGGTCTGCCAGCAGCGCGCGCGCAAAGGACAGCAGCTGCTTTTCACCCGTGGAGAGGCTGCTGCCGCCCTCGCCGACCTGGGAGTTGTAGCCATCGGGCAGGCGGCGGATGATCCCGTCGGCGGAGACGGCGCGCACCGCCGCTTCCACCTGCTCCAAAGTGGCGTCGGGCCTTCCGTAGCGCAGGTTTTCCAGAACCGTTCCGGAAAACAGATGCGGCGTCTGAAGCACATAGCCGATGTTCGAGTGCAGCCAGAGCTGGCTGCGCGCGCGCGCGTCGCGCCCGTCGATCAGAATCCGGCCCTCGGTCGGCTCAAAGAAGCGGCAGACAAGGTTTACAAGCGTGGACTTGCCCGCGCCGGTCTCGCCGACGATGGCGACGTTTGTGCCCTGCGGAATTTTCAGGCTGAAGTGCTCGAGAATATTTTCTTCGCCGTCCGGATAACGGAAGGTGACGTCCTGGAACTCGATCTCGCCGCCGAGCGGCTCCCAGTTTTCTTTTTTCGGATGGAAGGCGTCGCCGTACCTTTCTATGACCTCCGGGCTGTCCGCCACGTCGGACTGCGTCTGCATCAGCTTTGTAAAGCGCTCGATGTTGACCTGAACGTTCACAAGGCTTGAGATGACCTGTACCAGCCACTGCACGGGTTCCATCATGCCCTGCGCGTAGTTCATAAAGACGGAAAGCGTGCCGATAAGCATCAGCCCGCGCTCGGTGAGGATGCCGCCGCGCCAGAGCACCAGCGCCAGCGCGATGGAGGCAGCCATGGCAGTGGTTGACATAAATATGCTTCTGAAGTGCATGGCCCGCACGCTCAGATGGCGCATTTTGCCGGTCAGCGCGTCGAATTCGCCCTCCATCTTGTCCTCAACACCAAGCGTTTTCACGCTCTTTGCGCCCGTGATGCCCTCGTTGAACGAAGAGGTAATCTGGGAGTTGGCTTCGCGCACGCGCCGGTGATAATAGACGAGCTTCTTCTGAAAATAGGAGCCCAGACTCACCACGAACGGCACCAGGGCCAGAATGCAGAGCGCAAGCCGCCAATTGAGAAGCAGCATCATCACCACTGCGCACAGAAGATACGCGATGTACCATACGCCCTCCATCAGGCCCCAGGAGAGCGTGGAGGCGATTTTGTCCGTGTCGGACATGACGCGCGCGTGGATATAGCCCACGCTGTTCTGGTTGAAATAGGAGAAGGAAAGCGTCTGCAGGTGGTTGAAGCTCACGCGCTTGAGGTCGCGGCCGATGTAAAGCTCAACCTTGCACGCGCCGTAGGCGGAAATATAGTTGGAGATGACCTGCGTGATCAGAACCAGAACGTAGAGCCCAATGAAAAGGCCCAGGCCCTTCAGCGTGGAATCTGCGATGAAATGGTCGATGGCGTACTGCTGGAACAGCGGAATCACGGCGTCCATGGCGCTTCCGTACAGGCCCATCGCGCACATCCAGAACAGGAGCCCCCGGTAGGGGCGGAGATAGGGGAACAGCCTCGGAATGCCGAAGAAGCGGAGCTTCGGCGCAAAATCGTTTTTCATGCGGATTCCTCCTCTCCAAGGGACATCTGCATCTGATAAATCCGGCGGAACAGGCCGTCCTCGGCAAGAAGCGCCTTCGGCGCGCCGAGCTGCAGGACTCTTCCGTGCTCCAGAACCAGAACCTGGTCGCAGTCCATCAGGGTGGTGATCCGGTGTGAGATAATAATCTGGGTGGCGTTTTTCAGGTCGCGGTGAAGATTGCGCCGGATGGACTCGTCCGTCTGGGTATCGACCGCAGAAAGAGAATCGTCAAAAACGAGGATGGGCGTCCGGCGCGTGAGCATCTGCGCCATGGCGACGCGCTGCTTCTGGCCGCCGGAAAGCGTCACGCCGCGCTCGCCGACCATGGTTTCATAGCCCTGCGCGAAGCGCTCGATATCGCTGTGGATGCAGGCCGTCGCCGCGGCGCGGCGAAGCTCCTCTGCGCTTGCGCCGCAGATGCCGATGTTCTCCTCCACGCTGCGGGAGAACAGATACGGCTCCTGCAGCACAACGCCCACATGCTCGCGTACCCAGTGGGCGGGCATGGCGGCAATATCGTTCCCGCCGACGCACACGCGGCCGGAGGACGGCGCGTAGAGCCGGCAGAGCATGAGAAGGAGGCTGCTTTTGCCGCTTCCGGTTGCGCCCAGCACGCCGAAGCTCGAGCCTGCCGGAATGGTGAAGCTGACGTCGTCCAGAACGGGCTTGCCCGCCTCATAGGCGAACGAGACGTGCTCGAAGCGGATATCGCCGTCCATCGGGAGCTCCTTCGCGCCGGGCGCGTCCTGCTCGACAGGCGCGTCAAGAATTTCTGCGATGCGGCCTACGGACACGCCGGCCTTGCTCATCTCCGAGATGATTCTGCCGAGGCGGCGGACCGGCTGGATGAGCATGCCGTTATAGAACGCGAAGGAGATGAATTCGCCGGAGGTCATCTCGCCGCGGATGGCGAGGATGCTTCCGAAGATGACGACCAGCATGACCTGCAGGCAGCTGGTCGCGTCGCCGACGGCCCAGAAATCGGACAGCGTTCTGCACAGCCGGACCCAGAGCGTGGTGTAGGCCTCGTTCTGCTTTTCAAAGCGTTCGCGCTCAAATTCCTCGCGGCCGAACGCGCGGACCACGCGTACGCCGGTAAGATTTTCCTGCGCGATGGTGGACAGCACGCCCTCCGACTCGTCGCAGTCTGTAAAGCGGTCGCGGATGCGGTTGTGGAACAGCACGGAATACAGCACGATGATCGGGAACATGATGAGCGCCACCAGCGAGAGCTTCCAGTTCATGCGCACCATGCACCAGAGGCTCAGGACGATCAGAATCACAATCCGGAACACAGCCACAAACTGCTCCTGAAAGAAGGTCTTGATGCGCTCGACGTCGGACGTGCAGCGCTGGACAATGTCGCCGGTCGGGTTTTTCATGTGCCAGCTCCACGGAAGGTGGGCGATGTGGTGGTAAAGAAGATCCCGGCTTCTTTTTACAAGCGTTTCGCCGGCCAGCGCGCTGTAAAGGTTCAGCGCATAGCGGAACGCGGCGGAAAGAAGACCCAGGGCAAGCATCACGGCGGCGATGAGCCAGGTTTTTGCGCGCAGGGCCTCGACGCCGCCCACGGCGGTAAGCAGGCGCAGCCAGAGCCCCGTGAGTCCCGGCGGCTCCGAGCCGATTACGCTGTCGACGGTCAGCCGCAGCAGCTGCGGGACGACCAGCTCGCACGCGGTAAACAGCAGGCCGCAGACGATGCAGGCAAGAAAATATCGCCGGCTTCCATACAGAAGCCGGGAAAGCACCTGCAGATTGCGGCGGTTTTGTTTTTTTTCTGTCATAATTCCATCCTCAATAATCAAGATACACAGCATAGTTCCTGCTTCGATGTGACGTCTGGCTAATATACCATATTTGTGCAGAAAACACAAGCGCTTTCAGGAATTCTTCAGGATTCGAAAGGGCAAGCTTGTTTTTTCCGCCCGGAATGCGTATAATGGGGAAAACGAAAGGGGGCGGGGCGATGTACCAGCCACTGGCGGACGCGCTGCGGCCGCAGGAGCTGTCCGAGGTCTGCGGCCAGCGGCATATTCTGGGGGAGAACGGCCTTCTGCGGCGGATTGTCGGCAGCGGCCAGATTCCGAATATGATCTTTTACGGCCCGTCCGGCGTCGGAAAGACCACGGTTGCGAATATCATTGCGAACAAAACGCAGAGAAAGCTCTGCCGGCTCAATGCAACGACGGCTTCTTCGGCCGATATCAAGGAGATTTATTCCCAGCTGGGCACGTTTCTTGCGCCGAACGGGGTTCTTCTGTACCTGGACGAGATCCAGTATTTCAACAAAAAGCAGCAGCAGACGCTGCTGGAATATATCGAAAACGGGAAAATCACGCTGATTGCCTCCACAACGGAGAACCCGTATTTTTATGTCTACAACGCGATTCTTTCCCGCTCGACCGTGTTTGAATTCAAGCCTCTGATGCCGGAGGACGTTCTGCCTGCGGTGCAGCGGGCGGTCGCATACCTGGAAAAGCGGGACGGCGTGCATATCGAGCCGGACGAGGGCGTGCTTGCGTACATTTCCGCCTCCTGCGGCGGCGACGTCAGAAAGAGCGTCAACGCGGTGGAGCTTCTTTATGCCGCGTCCGTGCCGGACGGAGAGAAGCTGCGCCTACGGATGGACGATGCGCGGCAGATTTCGCAGAAATCCGCCATGCGCTATGACAAGGACGGGGACGATCATTACGACGATCTTTCCGCGCTCATGAAGTCCATCCGTGGCTCCGATCCGGACGCTGCGGTACACTATCTGGCGCGCTTTCTGGAGGCGGGGGATCTTCCGTCTGCCTGCAGAAGAATCCTGTGCTCGGTCAGCGAGGACGTCGGCCTTGCCTATCCGATGGCGATTCCCATTGTCAAGGCGTGCGTGGACAGCGCGCTTCAGCTGGGCCTGCCGGAGGCGCGGCTGCCGCTGGCGGACGCGGTTCTGCTCCTGGCGACCGCGCCGAAGTCCAACTCCGGCTGCATGGCCATCGACGCGGCCATTGCCGACGTCCGGGCCGGAAAGACCGGCCCCGTGCCGCGCCAGCTTCAGAACGTGCACGTGGACGGGACCGGCTTTGAACGCGAGCAGGGCTATCTGTATCCGCACAATTATCCGGGCCACTGGGTTCGCCAGCAGTATCTGCCGGACGCAATCCGGGACCGGCAGTATTATATCTACGGCGACAATAAAACGGAGCAGGCGGCAAAGCGCTACTGGGACGAAATCAAAAAGCCGTAGGGCTAGAAAATGCTCAGAACCTTTGCGTGCGCGGGATTTCCGTACAGCCAGCTGTCGATATGACCTTCGGTTTTCGTGTACTGCAGGGCAAAGCGCGGCGGGGCGGCGAGGCGGCCGATGACGCTGAGCTTCACCTTGAGCGTCTGCGGCTGGATGGCCCGGATGTAAACGCTGACGCCGTCTCCCGGATGCAGGGAGGCGTCCGCCTCGGCAAGGCCGGTGAGGTTCGGGCTCAGCTCGACGAACACGCCGTAATCCTCGCACGCGCGGACGACGCCGGGGACGGTCTGCCCGGGCCGGAAGCGCGCGGCGTTTTCTGCGAAGGAGCCAAGAAGCTCCCGCTGCGAGAGGGCAATCCGGCCGCTGCGCCGGTCCATGGAGAAAAGCACGGCGTAAATCTTCTGCCCCGGGGCAAAGCGTTCTGCGCTGTGCCGCAGACGGCTGAGGCAGATGCTCTGAAGGCGCATGAGCGCCGGAACGCCGCAGCCAACGTCGCAGAACGCGCCGAAGGCGGAGTTGCTTCTGACAACGGCGGGGAGAATGTCGCCCGGCGTCTTTTCCTCAAACAGGAAGCGGAGCGCCTTCTGCTGCGCCGCGAGTCTGCTTAAAACGGCCGGGCCGTCCGGCGGAAGGCGCTTGACGCAGAAGCAGACGTTTTTCCCCGTGCAGCTGAGAATCGCAAGGTCCCGCGTCTGGCCGGAAGCGACGCCGGCCGCGGCCTGCTCGCGCTCGATCAGCCCCATCCGGCAGCCGAGGTCTACGTGCAGCCGGTGCTGCTCGTCGCAGAGAACCGCGGGCGCGCACAGCACGCGCCCGGTCTGCAGCGCCTCGCGCAGCTGCGCGTGCGTGCAGGGGCCGGACGCCGGCTGCAGCGCCTCGGGCAGAAACTCATTCATATCCTGATCCCTCCATTTCTGATGCTTCAATATATGCGCGTCGGCCGCCCCTGGCGCGGCCGGGAAAGGAAAACAGCTTATGCCGATGGATATCCGGGTCGGAGATCTTCTGACCATGAAAAAGCAGCACCCGTGCGGAAGCGAGCGCTGGCTTGTGCTGCGCAGCGGAATGGACTTCCGCCTGCGCTGCCTGGGCTGCGGACATGAGGTGATGCTTCCGCGGGCGAAGGCGGAAAAAAATATCCGCCGCGTGGAGCGGAACGAAAACGATGGGACAACCTGACGAACGACAGGCCGCAATTCCGGTTGGAATTGCGACCTGTTTTTTTGCCGCTGGGGCGTATACTTTTCCTGTCAGCGTAATCGGACGGGCTGCGGGGAGGCGAAGAATATGCGCGTTTATGTGGATCAGGTGTTTGTGCTCAACGGAGCAATTGACTGTATGCTGCTTGCCTGCGCGGCAAGACTGGGCGGGCTTCCGCTGCTGCGGGGAAGAGTGCTGGCAGCGGGCGCCTTCGGCGGAGTCTACGCGGTTCTGGTGCTGCTGCCGGGGCTGCAGGCGCTCGGCGCGCTTCCGGGGAGAGCCGTATGTCTGGCGCTCATGTGTGCGGCGGCCTTCGGCCTGCGGCGGCGCGCGGTGCGCGCGGCAGGGCTGTTTCTCGGATGCGCGCTGTGCTTTGCGGGGGTATGCCTGGCGGCGGCGCAGCTGCTTGGCCGGGGACTTTACCTGCTGCCCGGCGGAGCATGGTATCCGGTCAGCTTTCCGGCGCTGCTGCTTCTGGCGGCGGCAGGGCTGCTGATCTGCACGCTTCGCCTGCCGGGGCTGCTCCGGCACAGAAGCGGCGAGATTGAAAGGCTTGAGGTGCAGACGCAGAAGGCGCGGCTGACCCTGCATGCCCTGGTGGACACCGGCAATACGCTGACGGACCCGGCGACCAACGAGCCGGTGACCGTGGCGGGGCCGGAGACGGCGCTCGCGCTGTTCCCGGAGCTGCGCATCAGCGCCCGGAGACTTTCCGACGCCGCGGGGCTTCTTGCCGCGCTCCGGGAATACGACGCCTCGCTCCGGCCGAGACTGATTCCATACCGCGCGGTCGGCACGAGCGGCAGTCTGCTTCTGGCGGTGCGCGTGCAGGCCCGCCGGGAGAAGCGGCCGCCGGGGCCGATGCTGCTGGCCTTTTCGCCGACGCCCATCACAGACGGACAGGAATATGATGCATTGATAGGAGTGGAGCAATGAAAATGGAGTTCAGATATCTTTGGGCGATGCTCGGCCTTCAGCCGCCGGCAAAGCTCATGTACATCGGCGGCAGCGACATTCTGCCGTCGCCTCTGAAGCCGGAGGAGGAGCAGAAGCTCCTGTCCAGGCTCTCGGAGGGCGACGAGGCCGCAAAAAAGGTCCTCATCGAGCGGAACCTGCGGCTGGTGGTCTACATTGCAAGGCGCTTTGAAAACACCGGCGTCAATATTGAGGATTTGATTTCCATCGGAACCATCGGCCTGATCAAGGCCATCGGCACCTTCCGCACGGACCGGAATATCAAGCTGGCGACGTATTCCTCGCGCTGCATCGAGAACGAGATCCTGATGTACATCCGCAAAATCTCCTCCCAGAAATCGGAGGTGTCCCTGGATGAGCCGATCAACACGGACTATGACGGGAACGAGCTTCTGCTGTCCGACATTCTGGGCACGGACGAGGACACCGTCGTGCGTCCTCTGGAGGACGACGTCGATCTGCAGCTGCTGCGCCAGGCGCTGGAGCGGCTTCCGCAGCGCGAGAAGCAGATTGTCAGCATGCGCTTCGGCCTTGGCGGCAGGCGCGAGAAGACGCAGAAGGAGGTTGCGGACCTGATGGGAATTTCGCAGTCCTACATTTCCCGCCTTGAAAAACGGATTATGCTCCGCCTGCGGCGGGAGATTTCCCGGCAAATTTATACGTGAGCGCTTGCAATTGTCAGGCAAATGTAGTATCATTTTATCGATAAGCTTTATCGATAAGGAGCGGCAAGATGGAAAAGGAAATCTCCAGGGCGACCCTGAAGCGCCTGCCGACGTATCTTTCGTTTTTAAAATCCCTGCCGGCGGAGACGGTTGTGAACATTTCGGCGACCGCGCTCGCCGCGGGGCTCCATATGGGCGAGGTTCAGGTGCGGAAGGATCTGGCGCTGGTATCCAATGGCGGCAGGCCCAAAATCGGCTATAACCGCGAGGCGCTGATTGCCGACATTGAGCGCTTCCTGGGCTACGGAAATATGAACGACGCGGTTCTGATCGGCGCGGGAAAGCTCGGCCGGGCGCTGCTGGGCTATTCCGGCTTTGCGGAGTACGGGCTCAACATTGTCGCGGCCTTTGACGCGGACGACGCGCTGATCGGCACCTCAAAAAGCGGCAAGCCCATCATGCACCTGTCCCGCCTGCCGGAGGTCTGCAAGCAGAAAAAAATCCGGATCGGCATCATTACGGTTCCGGCCGATCAGGCGCAGCAGGTCTGCGACCTGCTGATTCAGAACGGAATCCGCGCCGTCTGGAATTTTGCGCCCAAGCATCTGAACGTGCCGGAGCACATTCTGGTCCAGAACGAGAATATGGCGGCCTCGCTGGCGCTTCTTTGCAAGCACCTGAACGAGCAGCTGCAGACAGACCAATAAAAGACTTCCGAGACTGTCGAAAAACGATACTTTGCAGCTCTGCAGCTGAGCAGCGGGGAAGTGTGAAGGGGGCAAAAAGCCCCCTTCGCGTTCAATCAAGCGGTTTTCTGAACTTTTTGAAGTTCAGAAAACCGGACGCAGCG